>NZ_JAEVHJ010000057.1:0-27493 GCF_016802855.1 Micromonospora sp. ATA51
GCCGACCTGCTGGGTGGTGTTGGCCAGCCCCGAGGCGAGCCCGGCGTCGGCCGGATCCGCGCCGGCCATGGCGAGCATGGTGACCGCCGGCAGGGTCAGGCCGCCGGCCACCCCGAAGACCAGCGTCGCGGGCAGCACCTCGGTCGGATAGTGCCCGTCGGCGGGCAGCCGGGCCAGCAGCAGGAAGCCGACGGCGGCGAGCCCCAGTCCGGTGAGCAGCACCGCCCGGGCGCCGAAGCGGGCGATCAACCGGCCGGCCAGGCCGAGCGAGACCACCGCGATCAGCACCGGGGTGGGCAGGAAGGCCAGCCCGGTGGCGGCCGGGTCGAGCCCGAGCACCAGTTGCAGGTCGAGGGCGAGCAGGAACTGGAAGCCGAAGAACGCGGCGACGGTCAGGAACTGCACCAGGTTGGCGGCGACCAGGTCGGGCGTCCGCAGGATCCGGGGCGGCAGCAGCGGTACGGCGGCGACCGTCTGCCGGACCGCGAAGGCCGCGAGCAGGGCGGCGGCCAGTCCGGCGGCGCCGAGGGTCCGGGGCGAGGTCCAGCCGTGCTCGCCGGTGCCGACGACGGTGACCACCGTGGCCATCAGGCCGGCGGTGACCAGCACGGTGCCGGTCAGGTCCAGTCCCGCCGCGAGCCCGACGCCCCGGTCGGCGGGCACCCGCAGCAGCGCCCCGGCGACGATCAGCAGCCCGATCGGCAGGTTGATCAGGAAGATCGACCGCCAGCCGGCCAGTTCGGTGAGGAACCCGCCGGCCAGCAGGCCGAGCGAGGCGCCGGCCGCGCCGGTGAAGCTGAACACCGCGATGGCCCGGGCCCGTTCGGCCGGGACAGGGAAGAGCGCGACGACCATGCCGAGCCCGACCGCGGTGGCCAGTGCCCCGCCGGTGCCCTGGAGGAAACGGGCGACGACGAGCGACGCCGGTCCGGCCGCCAGCGCGCAGGCCAGGGAGGCGAGGGTGAAGATCGCGACCCCGGCGAGGAAGACCCGGCGCCGGCCGGCCAGGTCGCCGAGTCGCCCGCCGAACAGCAGCAGGCCGCCGAAGGCGACGAGGTAGGCGTTCACCACCCAGGCCAGGCCCGAGGTGGCGAAGCCGAGGTCGCGCTGGATCGCGGGCAGCGCGACCGCGACGACGCTGCCGTCCAGGATGATCATCAGGCTGCCGGCGCAGAGCACCAGCAGCGCCGACCAGCGATGGGTCCCCGTCATCGAAGTGCCTCCTCGGTGCACGGTTTGTTACCGAGGCCATCGTCTGTGACCATGAGCCGGAGCGGAAGGAGGCACTTCGGTGTCCCAGGGGAACAGGTGTGTGTCCATCACGGCCGGACAGGCCCGGGCCTGTACCGTCCGCGAGGCCCTGGACCGGGTGGGCGGGAAGTGGAGCATCGGCATCCTGGTCGCCGCCAGCCAGGGGCCGGTCCGCTTCACCGAGCTGGAACGGCAGGTCGAGGGGATCAGCCGGCGGATGCTCACGCTGACCCTGCGCAACCTGGAGCGCGACGGCCTGCTGCACCGGGAGGTGTACCCGACGGTGCCGCCGAAGGTGGAGTACACCGCCACCCCGATGGCGCTGGAGCTCTACGAGTCGCTGGTCGCGCTGACCGCCTGGGCGGAACGGCACCGGGCGGCGATCACCGAGGCCCGGGCCGCGTACGACCGGGAACACGGCACGCCGACCGGCTGAGTCACTCCCTCACCGGCGGCACCGCTGACCTGGTCGGCGAGTGGCCGGCCGACTGGACCGGGAGCCCGGACGAGTGAGCTCTGTGGCGAATGCCACGCAATCCGTCTGACCGATCGGTCAGGTACTGACCGATCGGTCAGGCATGCTGGTTCACATGGCACGACCGACACCGGAGACCCATGCCGAGCTCCTCGCCGCGGCGGCGCGGCGGTTCGCCGTCACCGGCTACAAGGGCACCTCGTTGCAGGACATCGCCCGCGAGGTCGGTTGCTCCAAGGCCGCGGTGCTCTACCACTTCGCCAACAAGGAGGCCCTGCTCCGCGAGCTGATGGCCCCGGCCATCGCGGTGCTGGAGGCGCTCGACGCGCGGCTCGCCGGGCACACCGGCGCCGCCGCCCAGCGGGTCGCCGCCGAGGGCTTCGTCGACCTGGCGGTGCGCTTCCGGCGGGAGATCGCACTGCTCCGCGGCGAGTTCCCCGACCTGCTCCAGCAGCCCGCCTTCGCGCACGTCCAGCAGGTCTCCGAGCGGCTGATTGACGCGTTCGCCGGCCACTCCGACCGGCCGGCGGCGCGCATCGCCGCGCTGGTGGTCCTCGCCGGGATCGCCGAGACCTGCGGCGAGTTCCTCGACATCCCGGATGAGGAGCTACGGCCCGCGCTGCTGGCCGTGGCGCTGCGCGCGCTCGAGCCCACCACCTGATTCCAGTACGCACACGACCGAGGACAAGGAACGTTCATGGCGACCCTGCTGTACCGGCTCGGCCGGGCCTCGTTGCGGCGGCGGCGACTCGTCGCCGTCGCCTGGCTCGTCGTACTCGTCGGGCTCGGCGTCGCCGCGGCGACCCTCAAGGGCCCGACGGCGAGCAACTTCACCATGCCCGGCACCGAATCGCAGCGCGCGATCGACCTGCTCGCCGACCGGTTCCCGGCGGCCAGCGGAGCCACCGGCACCATCGCGGTCAAGGCGCCGCAGCCCGGCCAGCTGATGAGCCCCGAGGGGCAGGGGGTGGTCAAGCAGGTCACCCAGGAGGCGGCCACCCTGCCCGGGGTGGTCGGCGCGGTCGACCCGTACCAGGTCAAGGCGCTCTCCCCGGACGGCCGGTACGCGCTGATCCAGGTGCAGTTCTCCGGCCGGGCGGACGAGGTGACCGACGAGCAGCGGGCCGCGTACGAGAAGGTCGGCGCGCAGGCCGAGGCGCAGGGGTGGCAGATCGCCCCCGGCGGCGAGGTACTGAACGCGGAGCCGGAGGTCGGCTCCACCGAGGCGCTCGGCGTGCTGGTCGCCGCGATCGTCCTGGTGGTCACCTTCGGCTCGCTGGTCGCGGCCGGGATGACCATGCTGAACGCGCTGATCGGCGTGGGCGTCGGCATGGCCGGCCTGTTCGCGCTCAGCGGCGCTGTCGAGCTGACCAGCACCGCGCCGATCCTGGCCCTGATGCTCGGCCTCGCGGTCGGCATCGACTACTCGCTCTTCATCACCTCCCGGCACCGGCAGAACCTGCTCGACGGGCTGTCCCCGGAGGAGGCGGTCGGCCGGGCCGTGGGCACCGCCGGCTCCGCCGTGGTGTTCGCCGGCGCCACCGTGGTCATCGCGCTCGCCGGCCTGGCCGTGGTGGACATCCCGTTCCTGACCGTGATGGGTCTGGCCGCCGCCGGCACGGTGAGCGTCGCCGTGCTCGTCGCGATCACCCTGGCGCCGGCCCTGCTCGGCTTCGCCGGCCGCCGGGCGCTCCCCCGCAAGCTCCGTGGACGCGCGGCGGTCGAGTCCGCCGCCACCGGTTCGGAGGACCGCTCCGGCTTCGGCTTCCGCTGGGCGCGCCGGGTGACCCGGCTGCGGATCCCGGTCATCCTGGTCGGCCTGGTCGGCCTCGGGCTGCTCGCGCTGCCCGCCCAGGACATGCGGCTCGCGCTGCCGGACGCCGGCAACGCGCCGGAGGGTACCGCCGCCCGGGTCAGCAACGACCTGATCCGGGAGGGCTTCGGCCCCGGCTTCACCGGCCGGCTCGCGGTGGTGGTCACCGCCGACTCGCCGCAGGCGACCCAGGCCGCCGTCCCGCAGGTGACCGCGCTGATCCAGAAGACGGACGGGGTGCTGGCGGTGGCCCCGCCGCAGCTCGACCCCACCGGCCGGACCGCGTTGCTCGGGGTGATCCCGAAGACCGGCCCGACCGACGCGGCCACCGAGACGCTGGTGCACGACATCCGCCACCAGGTCTCCGGCATCGACACGGCCGACGTGCTGCTCACCGGTGTCACCGCGATCGGCATCGACGTGTCCGAGAAGCTCTCCGACGCGCTCCCGATCTACCTGCTGCTGGTGGTCGGGCTCTCGATCCTGCTGCTGATGCTGGTGTTCCGCTCGATCCTCGTCCCGGTCAAGGCGGCGCTGGGCTTCCTGCTCACCGTGGCGGCGACGTTCGGCATCACCGTCGCGGTGTTCCAGCAGGGGCACCTGGCGGGCCTGGTCGGCCTGGACACCCCGGGCCCGCTGATCAGCTTCCTGCCGATCCTGCTCATCGGCATCCTGTTCGGCCTGGCCATGGATTACGAGGTCTTCCTGGTCTCCCGGATGCGGGAGGACTTCGTGCACGGCGACACCGCCCAGCAGGCCACCATCAACGGGATGGGCCACGGCGCCCGGGTGGTCACCGCCGCCGCGCTGATCATGATCTCGGTCTTCAGCGGCTTCATCTTCCTCGACGACCCGGTGATCAAGTCGATGGGCTTCGCGCTCGCGATCGGCGTCGCCGTCGACGCCTTCGTGGTCCGGATGACCATCGTCCCGGCGGTGATGTCCCTGCTCGACGGGAAGGCCTGGTGGCTCCCCCGCTGGCTCGACCGGATCGTCCCCAACGTCGACGTCGAGGGCGAGGGTCTCCGCGCCCACCTCGCCGACGCCGAAACCGCCAGGGTGTGACCGACCTGCCCGGCCGGTCAGACCCCGGCCGGGTAGGTCTCCATCTCGCCGGGGGTGGTCAGCGCGGGCAGCGGGTGCAGGGCGGTCGCCTCGTCGCACCAGATGAAGGCGTCGTAGCGGTCGCCCAGCCGGGTCGGCACGTAGTTGCCCCAGGACTCGAAGCTCGGGTCGTAGACCACGCCGATCGCCCGGTGGTCGGCCTGGCCGGTGACCCACTCGGGCTGGTCCGGGCCGCCGAAGACGAGCACCGCCCGCTCCGGCATCAGCTCGTGCAGCCGCCGCTCGACCGAGCCCTCCCGGGCCGGCGGCACCACCATCACCTCGGCCGGCGAGCCCCAGCGCGGCGCCGCGACCACGTTCCCCCGGTAGCTGCCGAACCCGACCAGCGCCACCGCGTCCCGGCCGTGCCGTTCCCGGCCGAGCTGACCAATGTTGATCATTCCGTCGGCGGCCATGTCGGTGGCCCGGGCGTCGCCGACATGGGTGTTGTGCGCCCAGACGATCCCCCGGGCGTCCGGACCGTAGAAGTCGAGCAGCCGGTCCAGGGTGTCGGCCATGTGGATGTCCCGGACGTTCCACGACTCCGGGCCGCCGCCGATCATCGCCCGGTAGTAGCGCTCCGCGCCCGCCACCACCTCCGCGTTCTGCCAGGCCGAGAAGCGGTCCGGGCCGTCCGCGGCGGCCTGTTCGCGGGTACGCGCCAGCAGCCGCACCACCTCCTCCTCGCAGCGCGCGGAGACGAACCGGCTGGCCATGCCGTACTCCTCGACCCGCTTGCCGTACGGCTCGAAGCAGCGGTACGCCTCCTGCGCCGCCTCCAGCGAGGCCGGATCCTCCTCGCCCAGATAGTCGAAGATCGCCTGCATCGACTCCCAGAGGCTGTACACGTCCAGCCCGTGGAAGCCGGCCCGCTCGCCCTCCGGGCGCTCCAGGTTCCAGGCCCGCAGCCAGCGACCGAAGCGGGCCACCTCCGCGTTGGCCCACATCCAGGTGGGCCAGCGTTCGAAGTGCTCCAGGGCGGTCTGCGGGTCGGCCGACCGCCCGGGGCGCCGACCACCGAGCGGTGCACCCGGTCGCAGTCCGGCCAGTCCCCCTCCACCGCGACGAAGTCGAAGCCCTGCTCGGCGATGAGCCGCCGGGTCAACTGTTCCCGCAGCCGGTAGTAGTCGTAACTGCCGTGCGTCGCCTCGCCGATCATCACGATCCGGGCGTCCCGGACACGCTCCAGCAACGGGTCGAAGTCGCTCGGCGCGCCGAGCCGCTGTACCAGCATGCCCGCGGCTACCCGGGACCCGCGCGGGCAAACCGGTCCCGCGCCGCAGCGCGGCGGGTGCGGCGCCGGCGCATGGCGGCGGGCGGAGCGGGTAGCCGGTCGGCATGACCGTGACCGGGGTGCAGTTGCAGGAGTACCTGGCCGGGCTCGACTACCCGGTCTCCCGCGAGGACCTGATCCGCTGGGGCCAGGAGAACGGGGCCAGCACCGAGGTGTTGCAGATGCTGAAGGCGCTGCCCGCGGAGCAGTTCGACTCCCCCGCCGAGCTGGGCGAGGCGCTGGGCACTCTCGCCTGAGACGGGCGGGTCAGCCCACCGTGACGCTGACCCGCCGGGAAGGGCCGACCAGTCGTATCGCCGCTGGACCCGTCGGTGCAAACGGTGGGGAACGGGCCGCCCGGCCGGATAGAAGCCCTTTCAGCGCAGCAGGCGGAAGAGGGTGAGCCACTACTCCAACTGGGTGAGCAGAGGACAACGGCCGGCGCCGGAGGCGGCCGAGCGGCGTAGCGGGGTCAGAGTTCGACGGTGCGCCCCTCGCTGCGGGCCGTCTCGGCGGCGTCCAGCACCGCGACCACCTCGCGGCCGAAGCGGACGTCGCAGCGGTGGTCCCGGGTGCCCCCGTCGATCTCCTCCAGCAGCTGGTCGATCGCCGTGCCGAACGCGGCCAGCACACTCCCGTCGCCGGGCGGCACGGTCTCCGTGCCGTTCTCGCCGAAGAAGACGAAGTCGCGGGTCACCGCCTCCGGCGGGGCGTCCAGGGTGAGCGACAGCGTGCTCGTGGCCCCGCCGTCGTGGGTGAGCAGCAGGTGCACCAGACCGCTCGGGCCGTCCATCGCGGCCACCCGGCTGACCCGGCCGAGCACCGGCAGGATGAGGGAGAGCGCGTGCGGGCCGATGTCCCACAGCGCACCCCGGTCCCGCCGCCACTGCGAGTTTCCGTACGGGTTCCCCGGCTGGTAGATCGAGGCGAACATGGTGGCCCGGGCGTGCTGCCAGCCGCCGGCCGCGGCGGTGGAGGCGAGGAAGCCGGTGACGTTCGGGTGGTACCGCTGGGTGAAGAAGACCACCGAGGCCACCCCGGACGCCTCGGCCGCGGCGACCACCCGGTCGGCGTCGGCGAGGCTGAGCGCCAGCGGCTTGTCCAGCAGCAGGTGCCGGCCGGCGGAGGCGGCCCGGACGGCGATGTCGGCTTGCACGTCCGGCGGCAGCGCCACGGCGATCGCGTCGCACGCGTCGATCAGCGCGTCGACGTCGTCGAAGATCGGCACGCCGTGTCGTCCGGCCAGCGCGCCGGCCTTCTCCCGGTCCCGGCCCCAGACCCCGACCAGCTCGGCGCGGGGGTGCGCGTCGATGGCCGCGGCGTGCGTCTCCGCCGCCCAGTGACCGGTGCCGAACAAGCCGAACCGCAGCACGAGGTACTCCCGCTTTCGTCGTCCACCACGGCGACCCGTGGCCGTGATCCACGCTAGTCGGTCCGCCGTGCCGCACGCAGGGCGACCCGACGGAGAGCCGGCCGGTGGGCAGTACTACGGGGGTTAGTAGGCTGTGCCGGTGAATGGGACTCCGACGGGATGCCATCGATGACCAGCGCGGCCACGGCCGGTTCGCCGGTGGACGGGCTCCTCGCGACGGTGACGATCGTGCTGTCGCTCGTACTCGCGCTCTGGGCGCTGCTGGCCGCGGTGCGCCACCGGCCGCCGGACCGCGTGCAGTTCGTGGGCCTGGCCGTGCTGGAGGTCGCGCTGCTGGCGCTGACCGTGGTGGCGCTGGTCGCGCTCGGCGGCGGGGAACGGCCGGGCGAGCCCGGCGCGTTCTTCGGCTACCTGGTGACGCTGGTCTGCCTGCCGCCGCTGGCCTGGGTGCTGGCCCGGATGGAGCCGACCCGCTGGGGCTCGGCGATCGTCTGCGCGATCTGCCTGGTGACGCCGGTCGTGGTGGTCCGGCTCGGACAGACCTGGGAGGTGCTCGGTGGCTGAGGTCGGGGTACGCCCGGACGGCGGTGGCCGGCCACCGGCGCCGCAACGCGCCACCAACAAGGGGCCGGGCCGGCTGCTGATCGCGGTCTACATCCTCTTCGCCATCGCCGCGACCTCCCGCGCCGGGCTGCAGATCGCCACCAAGTTCGACGAGGCGCCGGTGGCGTACCTGCTCTCCGCCCTGGCCGCGGTGATCTACATCGTGGCCGCGGTCGGGCTGGCCCGGGCCGGGCACGCCGGCCGCCGGGTCGCGCTGGCCTGCTGTTCGGTGGAGCTGGTCGGGGTCGTCGTGGTGGGCATCCTCAGCCTGGCCGACCGGGCGCTCTTCCCCGACGAGACGGTCTGGTCCGGGTTCGGCAGCGGCTACGGCTACATCCCGCTGGTCCTGCCGGTCCTCGGCCTCTTCTGGCTCTGGCGCACCCGCGGCACCACCGGCTGACGCGTCCCGCCCGGCGTCGGGCGGGACGCGGTGCGGCCGGTCAGTCCTTGGGGCCGCCGGCCACGTAGATGACCTGGCCGGAGACGAAGGACGCGCCCTCGCTGGCCAGGAACGAGATGGTGTGCGCGACGTCCTCCGGCCGGCCGGGCCGGCGGACCGGGATCTCGGCCGCCGCGTGCTGCTGCAACGCCTCGAAGTCCACCTTCATCCGGGCGGCGGTGGCGGCGGTCATGTCGGTGACGATGAAGCCCGGCGCGACCGCGTTGACGGTCACCCCGAACGGGCCCAGCTCGATGGCGAGGGTCTTGGTGAAGCCCTGCAGCCCGGCCTTGGCGGCCGAGTAGTTCGCCTGGCCCCGGTTGCCCAGCGCCGAGGTGCTGGAGAGGTTGACGATCCGGCCCCACTTCCGTTCCACCATGTGCTTCTGGGCGGCCTGGCTGAACAGGAACGCGCCGCGCAGGTGCACGCCCATGACCGTGTCCCAGTCCGTGTCGGTCATCTTGAACAGCAGGTTGTCGCGGAGCACACCGGCGTTGTTGACCAGCACGGTCGGCGGGCCGAGCTCGGCGGCGACCCGCTCGACGGCCGCCTCCACCTGGGCCCGGTCCGACACGTCGGCGCCCACGCCGAGCGCCCGGCCGCCCGCGGCGACGATCGCGTCCACTGTCTCCTTGGTGGCCGACTCCTCGATGTCGACGACGGCGACGGCCATGCCGTCGGCGGCCAGCCGGCGGGCGGTGGCCGCGCCGATGCCGCGCGCGGCTCCGGTGACGATGGCGACGCGGGGCTCCTCCGACATGATTACCTCCCGGTAACTTGTGGCTCGATCGAAGGAGCTTAACCCCGCCCACCGGCGGGCGTAAGAAGTACTCCTGTACGGAACGATCTTGGCGGCGTACCGTCTCGCCTGATCCTCCGACAGATGCCCGCTGCCCTGTTCCCCAACGATGGACAGGCATCCGGAGACGTCGCTGTCGGCACCGCCAGCGGCCCGAGCAGATGACGAGACAAGGAACAACGTCACGTGAAGTTCTCGCGTCCCCGGGGAGCCTGGCCCGCCGCCGTGGTCTCCGCGGTCCTGGCGGCGACCGGAGGCTCACCAGCCCTGGCCGCCGCCCCCGGCTCGGCGGCCGCTCCCGGCCCGACCTCCGCACCAGCGACCGACCTGCCCACCCCGCCCGGTACCCGGTCGGTCACCCTGATCACCGGTGATGTGGTCACCACCCGGCGGAGCGCGAACGGCGGCACCCTCGACGCCCGGCGTCCCGACGGCGCCCCGGCCCCGGTGCGGGTGGTGGAATCCGGCAGCGACCTGTACGTGTACCCGCAGTCGGTGCTCCCCTACCTGGCCGCCGGCACCCTGGACAAGCGGCTGTTCAACGTCACCCGGCTGATCGCCGACGGGTACGACGACGCGCACGTGGACCACCTGCCGCTGATCGTGTCGTACGCCGAGGCGGGGTCCGGGCTGCGCGCCGGCACCGCACCCGCCGGAGCGACCCGCACCCGCACCCTGAGCAGCATCTCCGGCGCCGCGCTGAGCGAGGACCGGGACCAGGCCGACGAGTTCTGGGCCGCGATCACCGCCGGCACCCCCACGAGGTCGACCGCCGGGGCCGCCGCCACCGGCGGCACCGGACGCTTCGGCGGCGGGATCGCCAAGATCTGGCTGGACGGGCGGGTGCACGCCGACCTCGCCGACACCACCGCGCAGATCGGTGCCCCCGAGGTGTGGGCCGGCGGCGACACCGGCGCGGGCGTACGCGTGGCCGTGCTGGACACCGGCATCGACGCCGCCCACCCGGACCTGGCCGGCCGGATCGCCGAGTCGGCCGTGTTCGTGCCCGGCGAGGAGCTCGCCGACCGGATCGGGCACGGCACCCACGTCGCCTCCACCATCGCCGGCACCGGCGCCGCCTCCGGCGGGCGGGAGAGGGGCGTCGCCCCGGACGCCCGGCTCGCCGTCGGCAAGGTGCTCAGCGACGCCGGCTACGGGCTGGACTCCTGGATCCTCGCCGGCATGGAGTGGGCGGCCTGGGAGGCTGACGCCACGGTCATCAACATGAGCCTCGGCTCGAACCAGCCCAGCGACGGAACCGACCCGATCAGCCAGGCGGTCAACTCGCTCAGCGCGGAGACCGGTGCCCTGTTCGTCGTCTCCGCCGGCAACCTCGGCGCGCAGGGCAGCGTGACCGCCCCGGGCGCGGCGGACGCCGCGCTGACCGTCGGCGCGGTCGACGTCGACGACCAGCTCGCCTACTTCTCCAGCCAGGGGCCACGGATCAGCGACGAGGCCATCAAGCCGGAGCTGACCGCGCCCGGCGTCGGGGTGCTCGCGGCCCGATCGCAGTACGCGCCGGGTGAGGGCGCCTACCAGACCATGGACGGCACCTCGATGGCCGCGCCGCACGTGGCCGGCGCCGCCGCCCTGCTCGCCGCGAAGCACCCGGACTGGACCGGCCAGCAGCTGAAGAACGCCCTGGTCAGCACGACCAGAGCCACCCCGCGGTACGACGCGTACCAGGCCGGTACGGGCCGGGTCGACGTCGCCGCGGCGGTACGCGCCCCGGTCGTCGCCACCGGCACGGTCTACACCAGCGTGCGGTACGACACCGCGACGGCGGGCGGCACCACCCAGCCGGTGACGTACACCAACACCACCGGCCAGCCGATCACGCTGGACCTGGCGGTGGACGCCGCGACCGCGCCGGCCGGACTGTTCGGCCTGTCCGCGGGGCAGGTGACCGTGCCCGCGCACGGCACCGCCACGGTCACCCTGACCACGGACATCACCCGGGCCAGCGCCGGCAGCCGGTACACCGGGCAGCTCGTCGCCACCGGGCCGGACCCGGCGGTGCTGACCCGCACCGCGATCGGCGTCGGCACGTTCACCCCGTACCACCGGCTCAGGCTGGAGCTGACCGACCGGGCCGGCAAGCCGACCGCCGGCGTCATCGAGCTGGGCCAGCCGGGCAGCTACGGGCCGGACTTCGTCAACACCGACGAGGACGGGACGGCGCAGCTGTACCTGCCCCAGGGCGTCTACTCGGCGATGAGCTTCCTGAACGTCACCGGCGGCCACGGGCCGAACTCGCTCGGCCTGGCCCTGCTCGGCGACCCGGACATCGACCTGCGGGCGGACACCACGGTCCGGCTGGACGGCACGGCGGCGCGCCGGGTCCGGTCGCTGGTGCCGCAGCCGACCTCCGACACGTACGCCCGGCTGGACTACTTCCGGTCCCAGGGGGAGGGCCGCTGGCGCTCGTTCATCGAGGGCGGCGTGTTCTACGACAGCTTCTGGGCGCAGCCGACCAGCCACGACGTCACGCACGGCGACTTCTACGTCGGCGCCCGCTGGCGTCGGGAACAGCCGGTGCTGAGCGTCGGCACCACGAAGGTCGACTTCGACGACGTGGTCCGCCAGCAGGGCACCACGCAGCTGCCGAAGGGCAGTTGGACTCTGCCCGCCGTGTTCGCCGGCGACGGCGCGGCGAGCGACTACGCCGACCTGGACGCCCGGGGCAAGGTGGTCGTGGTCCGGCACAACGGGGAGGTCGGCGACTCCACACAGGCCGCCGCGGCGAACGCCGCCGGCGCGAAGCTGATGCTGGTGGTGAACGACTACCCGTGGCGCGAGATGCGCGACTACCGGTCCGACTTCTTCACCCCCACCCCGATCGAGGTGGCGCTGCTCAGCAGGGACGAGGGCGAGGCGCTGATCCAGCAGATCCAGGACGGGTCGACGAAGATCGAGGTGGCCTCGCAGCCGGTCGCCGACTACCTGTACGACCTGGTCCAGGCGTACCACAACCGGATCCCGGCCGGGCTGACCCGGACCGAGACCAGCAGGACCCTGGCCCGGATCGACGTCGGCTTCACCTTCCCGGCGACGCAGACCCGGGGTGGCGAGTTCCGGTTCGACTGGCCGTCGTACTCGGACTGGGGCATCGGCCTCACCAGCAACCGGCCGCTCGCCCCGGTCCGCACCGACTGGGTGTCCACCGGCGACCTGTACCAGTGGGGCCAGGAGGCGTACCTCGACTCCGGCACGTACCAGATCGACACCCGGACCGGCTACCGGGCCGGCAGCAGCGGCGAGGAGCAGTTCTTCGAGCCGATCGAACGGCCGCACCTGAACAACAACTTCAAGCTGCCCACCCGGTCCGGCACCACCCTCAACCTGGACGTACCCGGTTGGGGCGGGGCCGACCACGTCGGCATGGCGATGAACGCGGCCGAGCAGACCAACCAGCTGTACCAGGGCGGCACGCTGCTCGGCCAGAGCACCAGCACGTGGGTCAGCGGCACCGCGCCGGGCGCGGGTGACCTGCCCTACCGGCTGGTCACCCGGACCACCCAGGACCCGAGCGCCGGCCCGTACTCGACCCGCACCGCGACGGAGTGGCGGTTCCGGTCGACGGCGCCGGCCGCGGGGGTGGAGTCGAGCGTGCTGCCGCTGCTCCAGCTCGACTACGCGGTCGACACCGACGCCGCCGGTACCGCGAAGGGCGAGACCGGTCTGACCGTGTCCGCCGCGCATCTCCCCGGGGCCACCGGCCGCGGCGGCATCGGGCCGGTCACGCTGGAGATCTCGTACGACGACGGCGCGCACTGGCAGCGGCAACCGCTGGACCGTACGAAGGACGGATCCTGGGCGGCGAACCTGCGGGCGCCGAAGAGCGCCGGGTACGTGTCGCTGCGGGCCAGCGCCAGGGACGGCTCGGGCAACTCGGTCGACCAGACCGTGATCCGCGCCTTCGGCGTGCGCTGATCGGCTCCGCGCCGTGATCGCGTGACGTCCAGCCGGCTGAAGCCGGTCGGACGTCACGCGGGACCGGGGACCGCCCGCGTCGGCGGCGACACCGGCCCGTGGTCAGATGGGCCGGCCCCGGCAGAGCCGGATCCAGCGGTACCCGTAGCCGGACAGCTTCAGCCGCTCCAGCTTGCCCACGTCGCCGTAGCCTCGGTCGGCGAGCACGTCGATCGGCAGGTCCGCCTCGGGCTGGAGGCTGCTCAGGTCCACCTCGGCGTCCTCGGTCCCCAGGTTGTGCAGGAAGACCATCGTCCCGGTCGGGCCGTCGGCACGGTGCGCGAGCACCCCGGGCGGCATCGGCACGTCGATGTGGGTCGTGGAGCCGGAGCCGACCTCCGGGGCCTCCCGCAGGGTACGGATCATCCGCTCGAACCACGCCAGCAGCGAGCGGGGGTCCCGCCGCTGGGCGGTCACGTTGACCTTCTCGTAGCTGAACTCGCCCTTGTCGATCACGGGGCGGACCAGCTTCTCCGGGTCCGCAGTGGAGAAGCCGGCGTTCTCCTTGTACGACCACTGCATCGGGGTACGGATCGCCTCCCGCCCGGGCAGCGAGAGGTCCTCGCCCATGCCGATCTCCTCGCCGTAGCGCAGCACCGGCGTGCCGCGCAGCGAGAACTGGAGGGCGTACGCCAGCTCGAGGCGCCGCCGGTCGTTGCCGAGCATGGAGGCGAGCCGACGGCGGATGCCCCGGCCGTAGAGCTTCATGTCCTCGTCGGGGCCGAACTGCTCGTACACCTGGTTGCGCTGCTCGGCGGTCAGCCGGGACAGGTCGATCTCGTCGTGGTTGCGCAGGAAGGTGGCCCACTGCCCGCCCACGGGCAGCTTCGGGGTGTCCCGCAGCGCCTCGATCACCGGCTCCGGATCCTGCCGCGCCAGGGCCAGCATCAGCCGCCCGTTGAGCATGAAGTCGAAGAGCATGTGCAGCCGGTTGGCCGAACCGCCGCTGTCGCCGAAGTAGACCGGGAGCTGGTCGGGCTCGACGTTGGCCTCGGCCAGCAGGATGGCGTCGCCGCGGCGCCACTGCACGTGCTGGCGCAGCTCGGTGAGGAACTCCATGTCCTTCGGGGAGTCCGGGTTGCCGGCCTCGGTCAGCTCGATGATGAACGGCACCGCGTCCATCCGGAAGCCGGAGACGCCGAGCTGGAGCCAGAACGACATGATCTTCTTGACCTCTTCGCGGACCTTCGGGTTCGCCATGTTGAGGTCGGGCTGGAACTTGTAGAACCGGTGGTAGTACCACGCCTTGGCGGTCCGGTCGTAGCTCCACGTCTCGTTCTGCTCGCCCGGGAAGACCATGCCCTGGTGGCGGTCCGGCGGCTCCTCGTCCGACCAGACGTACCAGTCCCGGTACGGCGAGTCCGGCGAGGACCGGGCGGACTGGAACCACGGGTGCTCGTCCGAGGTGTGGTTGACCACCAGGTCCATGATCACCCGGATGCCCCGGTTCCGCGCCTGGTGCAGCAGCTCCGCGAAGTCGCCGAGGGTGCCCAGGCGCGGGTTCACGTTGTAGAAGTCGGTGACGTCGTACCCGTCGTCCTTGTTCGGCGACGGGTGGATCGGATGCAGCCACAGGCAGGTCACGCCGAGCCGGGCGAGGTAGTCGAGCCGGCCGAGGAGGCCGCGGATGTCACCCACCCCGTCGCCGTCGGAGTCCGCGAACGTGTCGATGTCGAGGCAGTAGACGACCGCCTCCTGGTACCACCTGTCACCCATGCCCGGTTTACTTCTCCCGTCGCCCGGAACGGCAAACCCGCGGGTACGGTGCCGGCATGAACGCCGAGACGAGCAGGGTCGAGTGGTCCGCCGGCACCTGGCTGAACCCGCCGGTCCGGGCGCCGGAGTCCGCCGGTGGGCTGCTGGTCGAGCCGGCCGAGGGCAGCGACTTCTGGCGGCACACCAGCTACGGCTTCGTGCACGACGACGGCTCGGCGCTGCTCGCCCCGTTCCCGGTCGGCAGCGCGGTGGAGGTGAGCTTCCAGCTCGACTACGCCGAGCAGTTCGACCAGGCGGGCGTGCTGGTCCGGGTGGACGAGCGGTGCTGGACCAAGGCCGGGGTGGAGGTCAGCGACGGCCGGCCGCAGCTCGGCGCGGTGGTCACCCGGGAGGTGTCGGACTGGTCGGTCGCCCCGGTGCCGGAGTGGTCCGGGCGGGAGGTGACCGTGCGGGTCAGCCGGTCCGGCGACGCGCTGACCGTCCGGGCCCGGGCCGCCGGCGAGCCGTGGCGGCTGGTGCGGCTCGCCCCGCTGGAACCCGGGGCCGAGGCGTCGGCGGGGCCGTTCTGCTGCTCGCCGACCCGGGGCGGGCTGATCGTGCGGTTCACCGGCTGGCGGCGGGGGCCGGCCGACGCCGCGCTGCACCCGGCGGACTGATCGGGTGATCAGTGGGGCGGGTCACCGGCAGGTGTGACCGGCGACGGTCGGGGTACCACTGTCCGATCCCCGGCCGGAAGGACGCCCATGGCTCTCGCCCAGCACGTCGACCCGAACCAGTTCAGCGGGCTGACCGGTTGGGTGGCCACCGTCATCGACTCGCTCGGCGCGCTCGGCGTGGCCTTCCTGGTGGCGCTGGAGAGCATCATCCCGCCGATCCCGAGCGAGATCGTGCTGGCGATGGCCGGCTACCTCTCCGCCGAGGGCCGGTTCAACGTCGTGCTGATCGTGCTCGCCGCCACGGCCGGCTCGCTACTCGGCGCGCTGGTGCTCTACTGGCTCGGCGCCGCGCTCGGCGAGGAGCGGCTGAAGCGCTGGCTGGACCACATCCCGCTGGTCGACCGCGACGACCTGGAGAAGGCCGACCGCTGGTTCGAGCGGCATGGCCGGTGGGCGGTGCTGATCGGGCGGCTGGTCCCGGTGGTCCGCAGCCTGGTCTCCATCCCGGCCGGGGCGAACCGGATGCCGCTGGGCGAGTTCGTCCTGCTGACCACGATCGGCAGCGGGGTGTGGAACGCGCTGATCGTCGGGCTCGGCTTCGCCCTCGGCTCGCGGTGGCAGCAGGTGGACCGGTACAGCGACTGGTTCAACTACGCGATCTTCGCCATCTTCGGCGTGATGATCGTGAGCTGGTCGGTGAGGAAGATCCGGAAGCGGCGCGCGCGGCGCGACCGGCAGTCGGTGACTGCCGGCCGCTGACCGCGACGACGCGTCCGGTACGCGCGGGGACCGCGCTTCGATCAGTACCGTGCGGTGATCGAGGTGAACTCCCAGGTGTTCTGGGCGATGCCCGAGCAGTTGGAGACCACGCCCCCGCCCGCGCAGGGCCGGTCCCGGTTGACCGACCAGAAGGTGAACCGGGACAGTCCCCGGGCCTTGGCCCAGTCGCGGATCTGGGTCCAGGTGGCTGGGGAGGTCAGCTCCTGCTGGTCGGAGAGGCCGTTCATGCCGGAGATGCCCATGTGCGTGTACGCGGTGGCGTCCGACCAGCCGAACGCCGTCTTCAGCGCGTTCTTCAGCCCCTCGGCGGCGTTCACCGTGTTCTGGTACATGTTCGCTCCGCCGCCGAAGTCGAACGGCATGATGGTGAAGGTGTCGATGTTGGCACCGAGCGCGGCGGCCTGGTTGATCAGCCGGGTGCCCCACCAGGACGGGCCGGTGGTCGACGTGCCGAAGGTGACAATCGTCTTGATCCCCGGGTTGTTCTGCTTGACGATCTTCAGCGCGCCGAGGATCCGGTCCTGCACCACCTCGTTCTCGAACTCGTCGCTGTTCTCGATGTCGATGTCGATGGCCTTCAGCCCGTACGCGTTGATCACCTGCTGGTACGCGCCGGCGAGGGCGCTCGCCGAGGAGCAGTTCGGGCCAAGCTTGTTGCCGCTCCACCCGCCGAAGGACGGGATCACGTCACCGCCGGCCGCCCGGATCGCGGCGATGGTGCTGGCGTGCGCGCCCCCGGTGAGCGGGCCGGAGCCGTCCCAGGCCGGCGTGCAGCCGCCGCCGGAGAGCACGAACGCGATGGTGAACCACTTGATCCCGGTCGCGCCCATCACGGTCGACGGCGCGGGCGGGTCGCCCCAGCCCGGGTAGAGGTAGGGCGCAGCGGCCATCGGGCCGCTGCCGCCGGTGCAGCCGGTGGTGCTGGCCGACACCGCCGCCGACTTCGGCGACTCGCCGCTGGCGTTGTACGCGGCCACCGTGTAGCTGTGCGTCGTGCAGGCGGCCAGGCCGGAGACCGTGGCGGAGGTGCCGGTGACGGTGGCCCGCACGGTGCTGCCCTCGTACACCCGGTAGCCGGTGACCGTGCCGGAGACCGCGTTCCAGGCCAGCGAGACCGCGGAGTCGGTGCTGCCGGTGATCCGCAGCCCGCCCGGGGTGGGCGGCGCGGACGGGTCGCCGCCTCCCCCGCCGGTGCAGGAGCCGCCGTTGACCGTGCAGTTGGTGGGGTCGCCGGTGCCGCTGACGATGAAGCCGAAGGTGGTGCTGGCGCCCGGGGCGAGGGCGCCGTTCCAGGACTGGTTGACCGCGGTGACGTGCTGGCCGGAGGTCGTCAGCAGGGCGTCCCAGAACGAGCCGACGGTGCTGCCGGCGGGCAGGTCGAACTGGACGTTCCACGAGGAGATGCTCGCCGAGCTGTTGTTGGTGACGGTGAACTTGGCCTCGTACCCGCTGCTCCAGCTGGAGGTGCGGACGAAGGCGGCGGTGGCGGCGGAGGCGGGTGGCGCGGCCACGACGGTGGCCGCGACCAGGGCGGCGGCGAGCGCGACGGCGAACGTCGCCACGCGGGTGGGGCGGAGTTTCACGATGTCCTCCCGGGACCTGATGTGGTGGGGGTGGCCGGTCCGGGCGGGCCGGCGTCGTGGTGGGGCCCGCGGGTCAGGGCAGGGTGGCCAGGTGCGGACCGTTTCATGCGACCCTCCACACCCGAACGGGCATCCACGGGCATCAACGTCAGCGATATTATTAAGACTGTTAACTGTTTCTGTCCAGAGGAGTTTGCGGAGGGGTCCCCTCCCAGGCCCGGAGGCGACGGAAGGGACCCCTGGCGACGCCTCAGCGACGGAAGGTGTGAACCGGTTGACGAAGTTCAGCGTCCGGCGGTGTCCGCCGGCTGCGGGCGACGCAGCACCACCTGCTCCAGCGCGGTCCACCCGGTCGTGGTGACCAGGTAGAGCACCGCCGCCAGCGGCACCACCAACGCCACCAGCACCGTGGTGTACGGCAGCAGCGGCAGCAGCCGGCCCAGCGTCGCCGCGCCCGGCCCCTCGGTGGGCGTGCCGGCGACAGTGCCGGTGGTGGCGGCCGCCCGACGGGCCCGCCGCGACGAGTACCAGGCCGACACGAGCAGCGCCGCCAGCAGCACCCCGAAGACGGCGACCACCGGCCCGGTCAGCCCGTCGCCGAGGTGCCAGCCCAGCGGCACCCCGGCCAGCCGCTCGTCGAGCAGCGCAGGGCTGCCGTCACCGGTAGCGAAGAGGCGGTACATGACCAGGAAGAACGGCGCCTGGAGCAGCGCCGGGAGGCAGCCGGCGACCGGATTGGCGCCGGCCCGCCGGTACAACGCGAACAACTCGCTCTGCAGCTTGGTGGGGTCGTCGGCGTACCGGCGCTGGAGGTCGCGGACCTCGGGGGCGAGCGCCGCGCGGCGCCGCTCCCCGCGGACCTGCGCCAGGGTGAGCGGCGAGATGAGCAGGCGGACGCCGATGGTGAACAGGACGATCGCGGCGGCCGTGGCCGCGCCGCCGGTCAGCGGTTCGAGCGTGTCGGCGAGCCAGGTGACGACGGTGGCGGCGACGGACGCCGCGGCGTGCAGTGGTGCGAAGGCGAGCATGGAACCCCTCGGTCCGATTCCGGAGGTCCCGCGGGGACGGCGCGTACGCTCACGCCCCCGCCACCGCCATCGGCAACCCCGGCACGCCGCCAGCCTAGGACCCGGTGTCACGCCGGGCGCCGACATTGAGGACTCCAGCCTCCGGTCCCGGGTCGGTGCGGGCCGCGACGACGCCGGCGTACACCAGCCAGCCGGACAGGCCGAGCAGTTGGACCCGCTGCCAGGCGCCCAGCGCCGCGTCCGGGTGGGCCAGCTCGACCAGGGTGCCGGCCGTGCCGACCAGCAGCACCGTGGCCACCGGCAACCCCCACCGGAACGGCACGCGACGGCCGCGCAGCGCCACCAGCAGCGCCACCAGTGAGACCAGCCCGCCGGCGACGGCCACCGACGAGCTCACCGAGTGCCCCTGGTGCCGCCAGGACACCGCGCCCAGCTCCGCCAACCGGGCGCACCGCGCGTCCGCCGTCGGGGCGCAGTCCATCGAACTCACCGTGCCGTCCAGGGCGGTGGCCACGCCGAAGGCGACCAGCCCCCACCAGGCCCACCGCGGCCAGCCCCGGGCCCGCCGGGCCAGCACCACCCCGGTCGCCGAGGCCAGCGCGCCGACGACCAGGTCACCCAGGCCGAAGACCAGGTGGTACGGCTGGTCCCGGGCGCCAGCTCGCTGGCGTACCCGTCGAGGAGGCCGAACGCCGGGTTCAGCAGCGGCCCGATCAGCCACGACGAGTAGAGGACCCCGGCCAGCCCGAGCGCCAGCCCCGGCGACAACCGGGTCGGGCCGCGGCTCACGATGACTCGCGGACCAGCGGGAAGGGCAGGGTCTCCCGGATCGACCGGCCGGTCAGCAGCATCACCAGCCGGTCCACGCCCAGGCCGAGCCCGCCGGTGGGCGGCATGGCGTACTCCAGCGCGGTGAGGAAGTCCTCGTCCAGCTCCATCGCCTCCGGGTCGCCGCCGGCCGCCCGCAACGACTGCGCGGTGAGCCGGCGCCGCTGCTCCGTCGGGTCGACCAGCTCCGAGTACGCGGTGCCCAGCTCCAACCCGAACGCCACCAGGTCCCACCGCTCCGCCAGCCGCGGGTCGTCCCGGTGCTGCCGAGTCAACGGCGAGACGTCGGTCGGGAAGTCCAGGTAGAACGTCGGCGCCTCGGTGCGCGCCTCGACCAGCCGCTCGTACAGCTCCAGCAGCACCGCGCCGCGCTCCCCGCGCGGGTCGTACGCGACCCCGGCGGCGTCGCAGAGCTTGCGCAGGGCGGCCACGTCGGTGTCGGCGGTGACCTCCTCGCCGAGCGCCGCGGAGACCGCCTCGTTGACCGTACGCACCGGCCACTCGCCGCCGACGTCCACGCACTCGTCCGTCCCGGGGCGGCGCACCACCGGCGACCCGTGCACCGCGACCGCCGCGGCGACGATCAGCTCCCGGGCCAGCTCGCGCATCACGTGGTAGTCGGCGTACGCCTGGTACGCCTCCAGCACCGTGAACTCCGGATTGTGGCTGTGGTCCACGCCCTCGTTGCGGAACGCCCGGCCCAGCTCGTACACCCGCTCCACCCCGCCCACGGCCAGCCGCTTCAGGTACAGCTCCGGGGCGATGCGCAGGCTCAGCCGCAGGTCGTACGCGTTGCTGTGGGTGAGGAACGGGCGGGCGTTGGCGCCGCCGTGCACCCGCTGCAGGATCGGCGTCTCCACCTCGAGGAAGTCCCGGTCGGCCAGCGACCGCCGCAGGCTGTGCAGGGCGCGCCGCGGGCCCGCAGCAGGTCGCGCGCCGCCGGGTTGATGGCGAGGTCGAGGTAGCGCTGCCGGACCCGGGCCTCCGGGTCGGCCAGCCCGTGGTGCTTGTCCGGCAGTGGACGCAGGCACTTGGCGGTCAACGCCCAGTCGGCCACCCGCACCGACACCTCGCCGTGCTTCGTCGCGTACACCTCGCCGGTGGCGCCCACGTGGTCGCCGATGTCCACGGTGGCCCGCCAGCGGTCCAGGTCCTGCTCCAGCATCAGTTGCAGGTCGCCGCTGCCGTCCCGGACCGTCACGAAGCAGACGTGCCCGTGGTCGCGGACCAGCAGCACCCGGCCGGCCACCGACACGATCTCCCCGGTGCCGGTGTCCGGGGCCAGGCCGGCGTGCCGTCGGCGCACCTCGGCGCAGCTCTGCGTCCGCGGGAAGCCCACCGGGTACGGGTCGACGCCCTCGGCGCGCAGCCGGTCCAGCTTCGCCAGGCGTACCCGGATCTGCTCCGGACGGCGCACCGCGGCCGGCTCCGGCGGCACGGCCCGGACCGTCGCGGCGGCCGGCGGCACGTAGCCCACCCCGCCGCCGGTCGGCGGCACCCCGTGCAGCGGGGTGGGTCGCCCGCCCGGCAGGGCGACGAAGCCCTCGGCGACTGCCGCGGCGAGACCCACCCGGGCGAGCTCCCGGCGCTCGGCGAAGCACAGGTAGCGCGGGGTCCAGTGCGGCTGGTACCTGGCGTTGGAGAGGTAGAGCGACTCCAGCTGCCACCAGCGGGAGAAGAAGAGCAGCGTGTGCCGCCAGAGCCGGATGACCGGGCCGGCGCCGATCCTGGCCCCCTGCTCGAAGACCGACCGGAAGACCGCGAAGTTCAGCGACACCCGATCGACGCCGAGCCGGGGCGCCGCGCCCATCAGCGTCGCCACCATGAACTCCGTGACCCCGTTCTCGGCGGACCGGTCCCGGCGCATCAGGTCCAGCGACAGCCCGTCGGCGCCCCACGGGCTCAGCGACAGCAGCGCCCGCACCCGGCCGGCCGCGTCCCGCGCCTCGACCAGCACGCAGTCGCCGTCGGCCGGGTCGCCGAGCCGGCCCAGCGCCATCGAGAAGCCCCGCTCGTGTGCGGTGTCCCGCCAGGCGGTGGCCAGCCTGGCCAGCCCGGCGAGCTCCGCCGGCGGGATCTCCGCGTGCCGGCGCACCCGGGCCGTGTAGCCGGCCCGCTCCACCCGGTGCACGGCCTGGCGGACCGGGCGCATGTCCCGCCCGTCCAGGTCGAAGTCGCGGGCCAGCAGGATCGCCTCGTCCCCCAGGTGCAGCACCTTCAGCCCGTGCCGGTGGTACGCCTTGGCGCCCGCCTCGCTGGTGCCCATCACCGCCGGGGTCCAGGCGTACGCGCGGGCCTGGTCGAGCCACGCCTCGATGGCCGGCCCCCACGCCTCGGGGTCCCCCACCGGGTCACCGCTGGCCAGGCTGACCCCGTTGACCACCCGGTAGGTGATCGCCGCCTTGCCGCTGGCGGAGAAGATCGCCGCCTTGTCCCGGCGGGTGGCGAAGTAGCCGAGCGAGTCCCGCTCGCCGTGCCGGGCCAGCAGCTCCCGGATCCGCTCCTCCTCATCGGCGTGCAGCACGGCGGCGGCCCGCTGCGACCGGAGCAGGGTGAACAGGCCGGCCACGAAGGCGACCGCGCCGAAGCCGCCGAGCAGCAGGTTGACCCAGCCGGGCGCCTGCCCCTGCCGGGTGACGTCCAGGGTGATCGCGCCACCGAACACCTTCTCGATGGCGTAGCCGAGCCGGTCCACCCAGGTCCGCAGGCTGCCCGGCTCGACCAGGAGCAGCAGGTACCCGAGCCCGACGGCGACCGCCGCCAGCCCGAGGAAGACCCCCAGGGCACGGCGGGTGCTGCCGCTGCGCACCCGGGCGTAGAACTCGCGCCGGGCGGCCAGCAGCAGGGCCGACGCCCCGGCGGCGAAGGCGATGCCGACCCACACCCCGACCGTCTCCAGCGAGCTGAACAGCCGCTCCCCGGCGTCGTCGGTGAGGTCGTTGCTGCCCACCGCCAGCAGCAGCACGCCGGCCAGCACGCCGACGGCCAGGCTGAGGATGAAGTAGCCGACCAGCACCCAGTACGCCAGCCGCTTGCGGCGCAGCACCGCCGAGGCGAGGGTGCCGAGGAAGACCGCGTACGCCAGGTTCGCCGGCGCGGGCAGCAGCAGGGCGTCGATCGCGGTACGGACCGGCTGGATGTCGGAGCGGGCGGCGCTGCTCAGCGCGGCCAGCGCGCAGACCACCGCGATCACCCAGAGCAGCGTGGCGAAGGCCCGGGGCACCTGGCCTCGCCAGCCCCGGTCGGCGCGCCGCGGGTCGGTCACCGTCCGCGACGCGGTGCTCCGGGTCAACGTGGCCTCCCTCGCGCCGGTGACGCCCGGCGTCGACCGGCCTCATCGTAGCCACGCCCGCCGACGGACCCGTCGCGGAAGCACCGGGTCCGGACCGACACGCCGGGCCGCGTTTCCCCGCGCCGACACGGTGGGTAGTGGGCCGTCGACGCCGCGGCGCGACGCCGCGGCCGGCGCGAAAGGTGCGGTGAGGGCGATGAGCGGGTCAGTGGCCGAGCGGGAACGGAAGACCGCCGCGGGCGGCACCGACCTGTTCACCGTCGGCGTCGAGGAGGAGTTCCTGCTCGTCGACCCGCACACCGGCGCGGCGGTGCCGGCCGTCGACCTGGTCATGGAACAGGTGCCGGCCGAGCTGCGCGGCCAGGTCGAGCGGGAGTTCCAGACCAGCCAGATCGAGACCGGCACCCCGCCCGGGCTGGAACTCTCGTCCATCCGGCACTCGCTCGGGGTGCTGCGCGCCGCGCTGGCCGACGCCGCCGAGCGGGCCGGCGTACGGGTGCTCGCCATCGGCACCGGCCCGGTGGACGGCCCGGTGCCGCCGGTCGTCGACAAGCCCCGGTTCGACCGCATGATCGAGCGGTTCCGGCTGCTGGTGCCCGGCCCGGGCAACAACGGGATGCACGTGCACGTCGGCATCCCCGACCCGGACACCGGCGTGCAGGTGCTCAACCACGTCCGCCCCTGGCTGCCGATCCTGCACGCGGTGACCGCCAACTCGCCGTTCGTCAAGGGGGAGGACACCGGCTACGCGAGCTGGCGGTCGGTGGAGTGGGAACGCTGGCCGTCGGTGGCGCCCACCCCCTTCCTGACGTCCCATGAGCACTACCAGCGGCTGATCCGGCAGCTCATCGGCAGCGGGGTGATGCTCGACGAGGGGATGCTCTACTGGTACGCCCGGCTGTCCGCGAAGTACCCGACGGTGGAGATCCGGATCGGCGATGTCTGCCCGTCTGTGGACGACGCCGTGCTGGTCGCCGCCCTGGTGCGGGCCCTGGTGGCGACCGCGATGACCGACATCGCCGAGGGGCGGCCGGCGATCCGGACCGACCATCACCTGCTCGTCGCCGCGCACTGGCGGGCCGCGCACGACGGGCTGGAGGGCGACGGCGTCGACCTGACCGACGGCGAGCTGCGCCCGGCGTGGGCACTGCTGGAGAAGCTGGTCGACCGGGTCCGGCCGGAGCTGGCGAAGCACGGCGACCTCGACCAGGTGACCGACCTGCTGGGCGGGCTGCGCCGGCACGGCAGCGGAGCCGCCCGGCAACGCGCCGTCTTCGCCCGTACCGGTCGGATGGTCGACGTGGTCGAGGACGTGGCCCGGCAGACCCGGGGCTGACCGGCGCGGCCCCGGCCGGGGCGCGCGGGGCGGGCCCGCGGGCGCTCCCCGCGTGACAGGATTGATCCCGTGGCGGAACGGCTGATCGTCGTCGGCGGGGACGCGGCCGGGATGGCCGCCGCGTCCCAGGCCCGGCGTCGCCGCGACCGCGACGACCTGGAGATCGTCGCCTTCGAGCGGGGAAACTTCACCTCGTACTCCGCGTGCGGCATCCCCTACTGGGTCAGCGGGGTGGTGCCCGACCGGGAGCAGCTCATCGCCCGCGACCCGGCCACCTTCCGGGAGTCGTTCGACATCGACATCCGGATCCGGCACGAGGTGACCGGCATCGACGTGGAACGCCGCGAGGTGGTCGCCCGGGACCTGGCGGACGGCCGGGAGGTCCGGGAGGGCTTCGACACCCTGGTGTACGCCACCGGCGCGGTCCCGGTGCAGCCCCCGTGGGCCCGGACCGACGCCGCCGGGGTGTTCGGTGTGCAGACCCTCGACGACGGGGCGGCGCTGCTCGACTGGCTGGAACGGGAGCCCCGGCCCCGGCGGGCGGTGGTGATCGGCGGCGGCTACATCGGCGTCGAGATGGCCGAGGCGCTGATCCAGCGGGGGCTCACCGTCGACCTGGTCGAGCAGTCCGACCAGCCGATGTCCACCGTGGACGGGGACATGGGAGAACTGGTCGCCGACGCCCTGAAGGGGATCGGCATCCAGATCCGTACCGGCCTGTCGGTGACCGGGCTGGAGGAGCGGGACGGGCGGATCGCCACCGTGGTCACCGCCGAGGGACCGATGCCGGCCGACGTCGTGATCCTGGGTCTCGGCGTACGCCCCAACACCGCCCTGGCGGAGGCCGCCGGCCTGCCGCTCGGGCCGACCGGCGGGCTCCGCACGGACCGGCGGATGCGGGTGCCCGGGGTGCCGGGCGTCTGGGCCGCCGGGGACTGCGTGGAGACCCTGCACCGGATCAGCGGGATGCCGGTGCACGTCCCGCTCGGCACCCACGCCAACAAGCAGGGCCGGGTGGCCGGCATCAACATCGGCGGCGGGTACGCCACCTTCCCCGGCGTGATCGGCACGGCGGTGACCAAGGTCTGCGACCTGGAGGTGGGGCGTACCGGGCTGCGGGAGCGGGACGCCCGCGCGGCCGGCTTCGACTTCGTGTCGGTGGTGGCGGAGTCGACCAACCGGGCCGGCTACTACCCGGGCGCCCGGCGGATGACCGTCAAGCTGATCGCCGAGCGGCCCAGCGGCCGGCTCCTCGGGGCGCAGATCGTCGGCTGGTCCGAGGCGGCGAAACGGATCGACACGCTGGCCGTGGCGCTGTGGAACAGCATGACCGTGGACGACATGACGGCGCTGGACCTGGGCTACGCCCCGCCGTACGCGCCGGTCTGGGATCCGGTGCTGATCGCGGCCCGCAAGGCCGTCGACGCCCTCGCCGGCGCCGGCCGCTGACCCGCCCACACTCGACACCCGATCCTTGTCGGGGGCCGCGGTCAGCGTGTCCGCGCTGTCGCAGTGCCGGTTCCGGCGCCGTGCGCATCCCAGGGGCTCTCCACCGGCTACCGGCGCGACTGGTCGGTGCAGTTCCCGAAGGGCATCCGCGAGCCGGGCGCGCGCTACCTGGTCACCGAGGTCCGGGAGTCCGGCCGCGGCGGCTTCTACCGGACGCACGGGGACATCCGCCGGCTCCGCTGACCGGCCGGTCCCCGACCGCCGGCCCTCCGCCGGGTCCCCTCGCCGCACGGTCACCAGGTCGAGGTGGTCCGCTGGCTGCTCGGCGACGAGTGAGCGGGGCCGAGCCGGGTCGCCGGCCCCCGCGGCGAAGAGTGCGGCGGTGCGAGCTCAGCGGGCCTGGCAGGTGGCGCACCAGTAGAGGTTGCGGCCGGCCAGCGCGCCCCGGCTGACCTCGGTGCCGCAGACGTGGCAGGGCGCGCCGGGGCGGCGGTAGACGTACACCTCGCCGCCGTGCCGGTCGACGCGGGCGGCGCGGCCCATCACCTCGGGCAGGTGGGCGTCGCGCACGGTGTCGATCCGGCCCGCCTCCACGGCCAGGGTCATCAGCGCGACCAGGTCGGCCCAGAGTTCCCGCCAGCCGGCCGGGGTCAGCTCCCGGCCGGGCAGGGTGGGCGGCAGCCCGGCCCGGAACAGCGCCTCGGTCACGAAGATCAACCCGGTGCCGGCCACCACCGACTGGTCGAGCAGCAGCGCCGCGAGCGGCGTCGGGCTGCGGGAGATCCGGGCGTACGCCCGGTCCGGGTCGGCGTCGGCGCGCAGCGGGTCCGGGCCGAGCCGGTCGCGCAGTGCCGCCACCTCGGGCGGGGTGAGCAGCTCGCAGGCGGTCGGCCCGCGCAGGTCAAGCCAGTGCCGGTCGCTGGTCAACCGCAGCCGCACCTGGCCGACGGGCGGCGGTGGCTCGCCGGGGCCGTCGGCGAACCTGCCGTACAGCCCGAGGTGGACGTGCAGGGTCAGCTCGCCGGCGTAGTGGTGCAGCAGGTGCTTGCCGTACGCCTCGGTGCCGTCCAGGACGGTGCCGCTGAGCCGGGCCGCGCCCTCGGCGAAGCGGCCCTGCGGGCTGGCGGCCTGCACCTTGTCGCCGACGAAGAGTTCGGCGTGCCGGGCCGCCAGGCGGTGGATGGTGTGTCCCTCTGGCACGTCGGCAACGGTAGCCGGACCGATGTCGCCGTAGGCCACCCGGCAGCAACCCGCGAAGCTCCTCTGGAGCTGATGTCGTGAACGAATCAGCGGACCGGCCCAGCGATGCGCCCGGTGATTCGTTCACGTCATCAGGTTCGTAGCGCCACCGCACCACACTTCCACCGGCGAGGCCGGGCTCCTCGTGGCCGCGCCGGAGAGCCGATCCGACCGCGGCGGGTCCGGGACGGGTGTGGTGGATGACACTGCTGGGTAAATCCTGTTTCGTCACGCGTGGCTGCCACTGCGCTTCCGCCGGCCTCCACGCCCTTGACCAGGAGGTGTGAAGTGAACATTCTGTCGCGCCGGAAGGAACCGGCGCAGAACGAGGACGTGAACGGCGACGGGCGCGTCGACGGACGGGACGGCGACGGGGCCACGTACCGGAGCACCGCCACCGGCGACGGCCGCGACTCCGACGCGGAGCGCCGGGCGGCCGACCGGGCGGCGACCGCGCGGGCCGCCACCGTACGGCCGGTGGCCAC
>NZ_JAEVHJ010000058.1:0-27387 GCF_016802855.1 Micromonospora sp. ATA51
GCGCGGCCGCGGGGACGGGACGGCCAGGGCCGCGAGCGCGGCGGCCAGGGCGAGACCGGTGAGGACCAGAAAGCCCATCGTGAAGCCGGCCTCCCGGGGCAGGCCGTTCACCTGCGGGTGGGCGGTGATCACGCCGCTGACCACGGCGGCGCCGATCGCGCCGCCGATGGTGCGGATGTTGGCGTTCATGCCGGTGGCGGCGCCCGTCTGCCGGGCCGGTACGTTCCCGACGATCAGGTTGGCCATCGACGCGAACGCCAGCCCGATGCCGAGGCCCACGAGGCCACCGGCGACACCGATCTCCCAGCGGGTGTCGTGCGCGACGGTCAGCATCGCCGAGGCGAGTACGTTGAAGGCGGCGCCGGTGGCGAGTTGCGCCTTGGCGCTGAACCGCGACGCCAGCCGACCGGCGAGGATGCCGGCGACGAACATCCCGACCAGCATGGGCAGCATCAGCAGGCCCGCCTGGGTGATGCTGGCGCCGAAGCCGTAGCCGGCGACGGTCGGGGTCTGCACGAACTGCGGCAGGAACGCGTAGACGGAGAACATCGAAGCGCCGTACAGCAGGGCCACCAGGTTGGTCGTCCAGACCCCGGGCAGGCGCATCATCCGCATGTCGATCAGCGGGTTGGTGGAGCGGATCTCGGCGACCAGCCAGCCGGCCAGCAGCACCGCGGCGAGGGCCAGCAGGCCGAGCACCCGGCCGGAGGTCCAGCCCCAGGCCGACCCCTTGCTGATCGGCAGCAGCAACGCGACCAGCCAGCCGGAGAGCAGGACGGTGGCCCGCCAGTCGATCCGGCCGGGGGTGCGGAGCGGCGACTCGGGGACGAACAGGTGCGCGGCGAGGGCGGTCAACCCGACGACGACCATCGGGATCCAGAACAGCCACCGGTAGTCGAGGGTGGTGACGATCGGGCCGGCGAGGACGACGCCCAGACCACCGCCGGCCGCGACGATCGCCGAGATGGCGGCGACGGCGGAGGCCACCCGGGCGGCGGGGAACTCGTCGCGGATGATCCCGAACGAGAGCGGGAAGACGGCCCCGCCGATGCCTTGGATGACCCGGGCGACGATGAGCACGCCGATGCTCGGCGCGACGGCGGCGAGCAGGCAGCCGAGCGCGAGCGCGGCGAGGGAGACGACCAGCATCCGCTCCTTGCCGACCATGTCGCCGACCCGGCCGAGGATCGGCGTGAAGATCGACGCGGACAGCAGGTAGGCGGTCAGCACCCAGGTGACGGTGTTCTGGGAGGTGTGCAGGTCGTGCTGGATGGTCGGCAGCACCGGGGTGATCAGCGACTGGAGCATCGCGAAGAACCCGGCGCCGGCCGCCAGGACGAAGAAGGTGAGCCGGCGCGAGCCGCGCCGAACGGTCTCTGTCACGGAGAAAGCTCCATCTGCGTACGGGGAAAGGAGGCTGGCCACCACGAATCAGGCGTCGCGCGGGCGGGCTCGGGGTGGTCGGTTCCGGCGTGCCGCGGCTTGGTCGACGGCGCCGGCCACCGCTGCGCCGGATCCGTGGGAGGATCGGGGTAAGCTATCCGGAGGCATGGCTCCGGACTTTCCGGAGGGGCTCCTCCGCTAAGCTACCGGAGGCATGCCTCCGGATGCAACTACGGCGAGGTGACGCACGTCATGACCAGCGCGGAGCAGCTGCCCGACGTCTTCGCACGGCGGCCCAAACGGGCCGACGCCCGGCGCAACTACGAGTCGCTGATCGGGGCGGCCCGGGAGACGTTCGCGGAGGCCGGCGCGTCGGCCTCGCTGGAGGAGGTGGCCCGACGGGCCGGCGTCGGCATCGGCACCCTTTACCGGAACTTCCCCAGCCGGCGGGAGCTGTTCGAGGCCGTCTACGTCGAGGAGGTCCGGGCGCTCAGCCGGTCCGCCGCAGAGCTGGCCGACCTGCCCGCGTGGGACGCCCTCGTCGCCTGGTTGCGGCGTTTCGTCGCGTACGTCGCCACGAAGCGGGCACTGGCCGAGGAGTTGCTGCACGACTCCGAGGTCTTCCGCAGCTGCCGGACGGAGATCTACACCGCGGGCGAGCCGCTGATGCGTCGCGCCCAGGCCGCCGGAGTGGTACGCGACGACATCAGCTTCGACGACGTGGTCCGGCTGGTCAGCGGCCTCACGATGGCCCAGTTCCCGGAGCCGGACCAGCGTGACCGGGTGCTCGGCGTCGCCCTCGACGGCCTGCGCCCGCCAGCCTGATCCGGCTGCCTAACCGACGAGCTCGGTACGCGGGAGCATCTTCGGCGACCAGGTGACCTGGTAGCGAGCGTCGGCGACCGCCTCGGCGAAGGCCTTGGCCGCGGCCGGGGAGCTCCCGATGCGCCAGTCCAGCTCCTTGTCCACCTCGAACCAGATGAGTCCGATGATGTCCTTGTGTCTGGACAGCAGCTGGAAGGTCTGCTTGATCCATTCGGCCTTGCGCCCGTTGCCGTCGGAGGCGCCGGTCTCGGTGATGACCATCGGTTTCCTGGTGAAGGTCCGGATCTCGGTGATGGTGGGCTTGAAGATCTCGTCGAAGGACCGGTAGTTCGAGAAGACCCCCGTGCCGTAGTAGCCCGAGGCGCCCACCCAGTCGACGTAGTCGTCGCCGGGGTAGAGCTCGGCGAGATTCGCGGTCGTCGTGCTCCATCTGGCATTCGGGCTCCACACCCAGATCACGTTGGTGACCCCGGCGGCTCCGAACACGTCGTGGACATGGCGCCACGCCTTGACGTAGTCGCCCGGCCGGTTGGCGTTGGTCGCCTCGGACCACGGATACCAGTCGCCGTTCATCTCGTGCCCGAACCGGATGGCCACCGGGTAGCCGAGCGACTTGATCCCGTCCGCCCATTTGCGCAGGTAGCTGTCGAAGTCCCCGCGTGCGATGCGGGACAACCGGTAGGCAGGTTGGTTGGACCGGACCTTGTCGACCTCGCGGGCCGGCAGCCTCTCCTTGCGGGCCGCCTGGTCCACCTTGTAGTCCCATGGTTCCCAGCCCAGCATCGGCAGCATGTCCCGGTCACGGATCCGGTCGAAGAGCGTCCGGTCGAAGGTGTCGGATGCCCACCCCGAGCTGAAGAGCATCACCTGCGGCCGGTGTCTCGCGGCGGCCGTGAACATGTTCGTCGCAGTGAAATCGTGCGGGCCCTTCTCGGTCATCACACCGATGAACGCCTTGCCGGCCGGCGGGAAGAATTCCTCAGCCGGTGGGGGCGGGGCGCCCGGTGCAGCCGTTGTCACCGCATTGGCTTCGGCCGTCACCACCGCACCCGGCTCGGCCTTCGCAAGCCGGTCGGACGGCGCGTCCTCCCGGCCCCCGGACGTGGCGATCGGTGCGATGGCGAACGCGTAGGCCAGCAGCAGCGCGCCGATCAGCACCATCAGGAGCCGCGGAACGGTCAACCTCATCATTGCAGAACCCCCTCAGCCGCCACCCGTGACTTCGGCGGGTGGCGTTCCTCGCTGTCGGCGCGAGCGACCGGCTCGGCCAGGTCGTCATCCGCGGACGGATGCTGGTCGGCAGGCAGGGCACGGGACATCTAATCCTCCAGTTCCGTGCGCAGGAGCATGTCCGGCGACCAGGTGAACTGGTAGCGAGGGTCGGCGACCGCCTTGGCGAAGGCCCTTGCCGCGGCCGGTGAGCTGGCGATGCGCCAGTCCACCTCCTTGTCCACCTCGAACCAGATGAATCCGATGATGTCCTTGTGTCTGGACAGCAGCTGGAAGGTCTGCTCGATCCACTCGGCCTTGCGCCCGTTGACGTCGGACGCACCGGTCTCGGTGATGACCAGCGGTTTGCTGGTGAAGACGCGGATATCCTCGATGGTTTGGTTGAAGATCAGGTCGAAGGACCGGTATTCCGAGGTGAACACCGTGCTGTAGTAGCCCGAGATGCCCACCCAGTCGACGTAGTCATCGCCCGGGTAGAGCGTGGAGAGTTTCGGGGTCGAGTCGTCCCATCTGTTGTTCGGGCTCCATACCCAGGTGACGTTGGTGGCCCCGGCGGCCCGGAACAGGTCATGTATGTGCCGCCACGCCTTGACGTAGTCGCCCGGCCGGTTGCCGTTGACCGTCTCGCACCACGGGTACCAGTAGCCGTTCATCTCGTGGCCGAACCGGATGGCCACCGGGTAGCCGAGTGACTTGATCCCGTCGGCCCAGGACCGCAGGTAGCTGTCGAAGTCGCCGCGCGTTATGTGGGACAACCGGTACCGGGGTTGCTCGTTCCGTAACCTGTCGACCTCGCGGGTCGGGAGCCCCTTCCTGTGGGCCGCTTCGCCCGGCCGGTAGTCCCACGGTTCCCAGGCCAGCATCGGTAGCATGCCGCGACCCTTGATCTGGTCGAAGAGAGTCCGGTCGAAGGTGTCGGACGCCCACCCCGAGGTGAAGAGCATGGCCTGTGGCTGACGCTTGGCGGCCGCCGTGAACATGTTCGTCGCGGTGAAGTCGTGTGGGCCCTTCTCGGTCATGACACCGATGAACGTCTTTCCGGCCGGCGGGAAGAGTTCTCGAGCCGGTCGGGGCGACGCGCCGGGTTGGGCCGGCTCCTGTGCTTCGGCCGTCGCCGCCCGGTCGGACCGGGCGTCCCCCCGGCCCCCGGAGCTGGTGACGGGCGCCAAGGTGAAGCCGTAGGTCAGCACCAGCACGCCTCCGCTCAGCATCAGCAGGACCCGCGGAACGGTCACCCTCACCATGGCAAACCCCCGTCAGCCGCCACCCGTGACTTCGGCGGGTGACGTTCTTCTCTCCCGGTCCGAGCGGCGGGCTCGGCCTTCTCCTCGTGCTGCTGCTCGCGGCGGGCCGCGACACTCGACGCGAGCGCGATCAGCGGCGGACCAAGCCCCATCAGGAGGGTCAGGACCGGCCACACCCGGAGCAGGGTGAAGTCGTTGTCCAGCAGGAAACTCGCGCCGAGCACGCCGGCGGCGAAGGCCGCCCAGCAGAAGTGCAGACGGAAGGTGCCGAGCGACTCGGTGGTACGCAGCTTGCCCTTGGCCGTCACCACGAACCCGAGCTTGCGCCGCAGCAGCGCGCCGACACCGGCGGCCACGTAGATCGGACCGGCGAACAGCGCCAGCGCCATGCCGACCAAGCCGATCTCCTCCCGCTCGTGCGGGGCGATGTTGAACCGGCGGAGCCAGAGCCACAGCACGAACCAGGTGGCGATGGTCGAGCCCCACAGCACCGACCACACGGTGACGTCGAGCTGGGCCGCACTCACCCCGGTGAGCAGCGACATGGCGGTGGCGAAGTTGCCGAGCAGCAGGCTGACCGCCACGCTCGGGTAGTAGAACTGGAGCAGGCGGTACTGCCAGCGGCGTCGGGACGGCAGTTCGCGCGGCGCGCGCAGGTCACGGCGGACCAGGATCTCGCAGATGCCGGCGGCCCACCGCTTCTGCTGGTTGAAGTAGTCGGCCCACGAGGTCGGGCCTTCCCCGATGGCCACCACGTCCGGGGTGTAGACGCCCTTCCACTGGTTGCCCGTCTCCGGGTTGACGGCGGCATGGATCCGGATGCTGGTCAGGTGGTCTTCGATGATCGAGTCCTGGTAGCCGCCGATGGTCCGCCACGCGGATGGCCGGTAGAGGTGGCCGGTGCCGGTGAGCAGGGGCGCGTCCAGACCGTTTCCGCCGCGCGCGATGAGGCCGTTGTAGAGGTACTGCTGGACCGAGGCGCCGTGCGCGACCAGGTTCTGGTGCATGTTGCCGTACACCTGCGGGGTCACCACGAAGGCCACGTCCGGGTCGCGGAAGTAGCCGAGCGTGCGTTCGAGGAAGTTCGGCAGCGGCACGTGGTCGGGGTCGACGTTGGCGACCACGTCGTAGTGGTGCTCGTGTTCGGCCCGCCAGGCGTTGTGGTTACCCGACTTCGTCCTGGCGCGGAACTCACCGTTCGGCTGGTTGTACTCCGGTCGGCCCTTCCGGCTGAAGTGCCGCACCCCGAGCCGCGCGGCCATCTCCCGCACCGCGGGGTCGTCCCCCTCGTCGAGGATCCAGACGTCGACCCGACCGCAGTAGACGATCTGCTTCCACCGCCGCAGGGTCCGCTCCACGACGTCGATCGGTTCCTTGCTGGGCACGATCGTGGTGAGCAGGGCCACCCGCAGGCCGACCGGAGGATCGACCGGGACCGGGTCCTTGGCGTTGAAGGCGAACACCCAGACGACCACGTTCTGCGCGAGGCGGATCAACTCGACGCCGACGACCACGCAGAAGCCGAGCCGGGCCGCCACCGTCTGCCAGCCGCCGAGCCCGATCACGCCCGCTCCGGGTACGTGCTCGGGAAGCAGCAGCCACCCGACGAGCAGCAGCCCGGCCGCGCTGTTGACCAGGACGAGCAGCGTCAGGACCACCCGCGCCGCGGGCGAGACGGCGTGGCGGAACTCGACCGCCGCGCGCGGGTGCCGCGGCGCGACCAGGGGGCCGGCGATGGCGCCGCATCTCGCGTACGCCAGGCGAGCCCTGATGTTCAGCCGGCGACGATCGGGGCGTTGACCGGACGGCGGCTGGGCCGCGTCGTCGACCGGGGTGCCGCCGGCGGAGGTTCCGTCCTTTGTGGCTGAAGACAGGCGCCTATCGGCGACGACGCCCACATTGCCCCCCAAGGGTCCGACTCCTGCTCGCCACGGACTCGACTGTGGCTGAGCCTAAACGTGCAATACGGTCAAACAGTGCGAGTTGCCCCAATCACCGCAGCGGACCACGCCATCCGATCCCGGGTGCGGCGACCGGTCAGAGGTCGGTCCGCTCGTCCACCAGCAGGGCCAGCGTGAGCCCCGTGGGTCGCCAGACCTGCGCCACCTGATACGTCTTTCGGAGCAGCTGCTCCTTCGCGCCGCCGATGCCGTGCACCGGGTCCGGCTGCTCGCCGAGGCGGACCACCCACAGTCGCCGCGCGCCGTGCAGGCACCTGGCGACGTCGGCGCATTCGGACACCGGGAGCCGACCGTCGACGCGGTGTGGAGCCGTGGCGAGCAGGTCCTTCGGCCGGCGGTCGGCGGGGAGGTAGTGCGCCACCACGTTCCGGCCGACCCCGCCACCTCCCGGATCCGACGAGCCGTAGACGACGCCGTCACCGGGTTGCAGCCGAGGTTGGATGATCTCCGCGAGCTGACGGGTCGCCTGCTGATGTCCATCGGGTTCCCGCACGGCCAACTGGGCCGGCGCGACGATCAGGGCGACCGCCGCCAGCACACCCACGGACCATCGGGTGCCCGCCCGGGCGAGGGCGACCGCGCCGAGCGTCGCCCACGCCGGGAGCGTGAAGAGCAGGTACTGCGGCCGCCAGAACGGCGTCGCCTGCGCGATGAGCAGCAGCACGAGCGGCGGCACCACCGCCCAGGCGGTGTAGATGGCAGCGGAGTGCCGCAGCGGGAGGCTGAACAACGCGAGCGCGAGCAGCACGGCCCCCAGTGCGGTGACGCCGAACAGTTCCCGGGGGGTCGCGGCCAGCGCGGTCAGGCTCGGGTGCGAGGCCGGGGCGATCTGCGCGCCGTGCCGCGTGGCGAACCAGAGCAGGGCGGCCACGGGCAGCGCGCCCACGGACGCGGCGGCCAGCCATCGGACAGCGACCGTGCGCCGGAAGGCGAACACGGCCCAGCCGTGGCCGACGAGCAGCAGCAGCGCGACGACGTTGCACAGGCCCAGGACCACCACCGCGCCGGCGTAGCCGGCGAAGCGCCAGTGCCTCGGCCGGTCGATGGCCGCCACGAGGAGGGACGTGGCGAGCACCGCGGCGAGCAGGGTCAATGCGTACGGCTGGGCCTCCTGCGCGTACCGCGCCGACGTCGGCAGCAGCGCGAAGACCACCCCGGCGAGGACACCGGTCCCCGGCGCGAACAGTCGGGCCGCCAGCGCCCCGACGAGCGCCGCGGCCGCGGTCATGGCCAGGATGGAGGGTACGCGCAGGGCGAGATCGGAGGTGCCGAAGCCCGCCGCCCACGCGCGCATCAGCAGGTGGTACGGCCCGACGGCGACATCGTCCGAGCCGAGCATCGACCAGTTGTCCCGCCAGGACGACGCGGCCCGGCCCCAGGTGGCGAGCTCTTCCGTCCGCAGTCCGGGTGCGCCGGCCCGGACGACGCCGAGCAGGCCCATCAGCAGTGCCGGCACCAGCCAGGCGGCGACCCGCCACCGCTGGGGGTCCGTCGCCGGACCGACCGGGTCGGCGCCCTGGTCTTCTCCCCAGGGGTCCTCGACACTGACCGCCGCCGGCCCGAGCCGGGGCAGGACCATGGTTTCCGCGTCCTTCATCGGGATCTCACGCATCTCCGTGGGTTCCGGCGGTCGCGGCCCGCGGCCGCCCCGCGGTGAACGCCGGTCCGGCGTCCTCGTGGTGTGCGGATCGGGCAGCACGAACCCGCCAGGAGCCCCTGGGTCGAGTACTGGATGTCGCTTTGGAGCATATTGAGCGAAACTCACCAGAGTGCCTAGATGCCACAAAAGCCGCTAAAGGGGCGCATGCCGGCGGCAAGCGGCCAATAGTGACATGATCTTGTTAAAGCGTGTCCGGTTCGACACCGGGTACGCCTACGGCGTCGGCCTGTCCTACGCCGAGGCGGCGGAGGTGTGCGGCTGCCCGGTCGGCACCATCCGCTCCCGGATGGTCCGGGGGCCCGGGCGGTGCTCACCTACCTGCGCGCCGGTCCGTCCCGTGGCGGATTGGTGCAGCCGGGGCGGCAGGCCTGACGTCAGCTCTCCCGTCGGCGTCACGCCAGCCGGGCAGCCAGGACGGCCCGCAGCTCGTCGATGCCGGCGCCGGTCAGCGCGGAGACCGCCACCGCCTCGGGGTACACCCGCCGCAGGGCGTCGACCCACTCCGGCGGCGCAATGTCGATCTTGTTGAGTACCAGCAACTCGGGAACCTGTCCGGCGCCGATCTCCTGCAGCACCCCGTGCACCGTGGTGATCTGTTCGAGCGCGTCCGGCGCCGAGGCGTCGACCACGTGCAACGTCAGGTCGCTGCGGCTGACCTCCTCCAGCGTCGAGCGGAACGCATCGACGAGCTGGTGCGGCAGGTGCCGGACGAAGCCGACCGTGTCGATGACGGTGTAGGTCAGCTCGCCGGTGCTGATCCGGCGCACGGTCGGGTCGAGCGTGGCGAACAGCACGTCCCGGACCTGAGCGTCCGCGCCGGTGAGCCGATTCAGCAGGGCGGACTTGCCGGCGTTGGTGTAGCCGGTGATCGACACCGACGGCACCCGGTTGCGGGCCCTTCGGCTCCGGGTCCGCTCCCGCCGCCGAGCCAGCTCCGAGGCGTTGCGCCGCAGCCGGGTGGCCCGCTGGCGCAGCGTCCGGCGCTGGGTCTCCAGTCGCATCTCACCGGGACCGCGGACACCTATCCCGGCGCCGCCGGCGACCCGGCCACCACCGACCCGGGACATCGTCCGGCCGCCGTCCCGCAGCCGCGGCAACTGGTACGCGATCTGCGCCAACTCCACCTGCACCCGGCCCTCACTGGTGCGGGCGTGCTCGGCGAAGATGTCCAGAATCAGCGCAGTGCGGTCGACCACGCGCACGCCGACCCGTTCCTCCAGGTTGCGCACCTGGCCGGGGCTCAGCTCCCCGTCCGCGATCACCAGGTCGGCCTGGGTTCGCTCGGTGACGGCGGCCAGTTCCTCCACCTTTCCCGAGCCGACGTAGGTGGCGGGGTCGGGTCTGGGCCGGTTCTGCACCACCGCGTCGACGACGGTCAGACCGTCGGTGTCGGCGAGCCGCCGCAGCTCGGCCAGGGACACCTCGCTACCCGGACCGCTGTCGCCCGCCCCGTCCTCCTGGTTGACCGCGACCAGCACGGCGTTCGGCCGTTCGCCCGGCAGGTCGGCACCGGCGCCGAGCAACCATGATCCCGCCATCGTCCACCTCACCTGGTATCGGGTGAACTCGGTCTACCCTGGGCGCCGCCCACCATGCCGCCGGCCGCAACCGGCACCGCGGCGAACACTCGTCCGCGGCACAGGTGTACGGACGGCTCCCGTGGGTAGGGACCGGAGCCGTGCCACGCCGGCGCTCATCCGATGATCCTGGGTCCCCGGGCGCTATTGGCATCAGGTGGGAGCGGGCGCGCCAGGTCCGGCGGACGCGGACCACGACCTCCTCCACCGGCTCGGACTGCCGCCTCCTCCCCAGGGAGGAGGCAACGCTCCGACCGCCGGCCGCAACCGGGGCCCGCGGTCGGACGCGGTCGGGAAGGCGGCTCACGAGCATCTACAGGTATGACTAGCGCACTGCACCGGGCGGCACACTGGCACCGCCCCCTGATGGTCTTCGTCTCCGCGATGGCGCTGCTCGCCGTCGTCTCCGCGGTCGGCATCGTGGCCGACCCGCGCGTCCTCACCGGCGTGCCGATCTGGCTCAAGCCGTTCAAGTTCGCCGTGTCGTTCGTGCTGTACGGCGCCACCCTCGCCTGGATGCTCTCCCTCCTGCCGCGACGCAGCCGGATCGCGGAGTGGGCGGGCACGGTCATCGTCGCGATGTCGGTGATCGAGATGGTGGTGATCGTCGGGCAGGTGCTGCGCGGCACGACCAGCCACTACAACGAGACGACCCCGCTGAACGCCGCCCTGTGGCAGGCGATGGGCGCGTCGATCCTGGTGCTGTTCGCCGCGCACTTCGTCATGGGGATAGTGGTACTGCGTCAGCCGATCGCGGACCGGGTCGGCGGGTACGCGGTCGGGCTGGGGATCGGCTTGTCGCTGCTGGGCATGCTGGCGGCAATACCGATGGTGGCCGGCCGGGACACGGGGATCGAGGGGGTCGCCGGGGCGCACAGCGTGGGCGTACCGGACGGGGGGCCAGGGCTGCCGCTGGTCGGTTGGAGCACCACCGGCGGGGACCTGCGGATCGGGCATTTCGTGGGGCTGCACGCCCTGCAGGCGCTGCCGATCCTGGCGATCCTGCTGAGCCGGTTCGTCGGAACGCGGCTGGACGAGCACACCCGCGTACGGCTGCTGGTCGTGGCGGGCGGGGCCTACGGCGTACTCACGATGCTGTTGACCTGGCAGGCACTGCGCGGGCAGCCGCTGCTGCGCCCGGACGCGCTCACCCTGGCCGCGGTGGCGGCCCTGGTGGTCGCGACCGCGACCGCCGCCGGCCTGTCGTGCTCGCCGACGCCGCCCGGAACTGGCGCTGGCCGCATGACCGCGGCGCGGTTCGTCGGCCGCCGGCGGGCGCCGCCGTTCCGGCCCGCGAGCCGCAGCGCCTAGGCTGATCCGGTGGGGTGGGTGGGACGGCTGTTCGACGCGCGCGACAAGTTCGTGCGGATGCTGCTGCTCGACCTCAGCGGCGTGGGCTATCTGGTCTTCGGCAGCCAGGCCGGACGCTCCCCGACGGTCACCCAGTGGGTGCTCGCGGTGGTCGCGTTCACCGTCGCGCTGGTGTTCCACCGCCGGCCGCTGGTCAACCTGGTGGGGCAGGCCGCGCTGCTGGCCGTCGCGATCCAGATCGTCGACGACACGACGATCAACCAGGTGGGCGCCAGCTGGGCGTTGCTCGAGCTGGCCATGTGGGCGCACCGGCCGCGGATCGTCTGGCTGGCCGCCGGGCTGCTGGCCACGGTCGACCTGACCGACTCGATCGGCGACCCGTTCCGACGGTTCCTCTCCGGCGTGTTCGGGCTGACCTTGGAGGTCGGCGTACCGCTGCTGCTCGGCCTGGTCATCCGGACCACCCGGGAACTCGGCCGGCAGGCCGAGGAGCGGGCGGCGGCGGAACAGCGCCGGCGCGAGTCGGAGAGTCGCGCCGCGCGCGCCGACGAACGCAGCGCCATCGCCCGCGAGCTGCACGACGTGGTCGCGCATCACGTGGCGTCGATGGTGCTGCGGGTCGGCGTGGCCCGGCACGTGCTCACCGAACTGGATCCGCGGGTGGGCGAGGTGTTCGACGACGTGCACGGCACGGGGACGGCGGCCCTGGCGGATCTGCGCCGGCTGGTCGCGGTCCTGCGCAACCCCGACGGGGTACGCGGTGACGCGGCGCTGACCGCGATCGAGCCGTCGGCGCTTCCGGCGGCGCTCGGCGCGGCGGTCGACCGGGCCCGCCAGGCCGGTGTCACGGTGGAGGCCGACATCGACCCGGCGGTCGGTTCGCTCGATGCGGTCCGTGGTCTGGCGGTGTTGCGACTGACCCAGGAGGCGCTGACCAACGTGGCGAAGCATGCCGGGACGTCCGCGCTGGCGCGCCTGTCGGTTGCCGTGGCCGACGGCGCCGTCCACTGGGAGGTCTCCGACAACGGGCGCGGCCGGGTGCCGGCGGCGGTGCCGCCCGGTGGCGGCCACGGCATCACCGGCATGCGCGAGCGCGTCGAGGTCCTCGGCGGCCGGCTGGAGGCAGGCCCTACCGGCGCGGGTTGGCGGGTCCGTACCGTCCTCCCGGCCGCGGTCCCCGGGCCCGGCCCCGCGCCGGCCGCCTCGCCCGTACCGCCGGCCGGCACGCCGGCCCCCCGCGGCCGAGAGACCTCGGCCGGACCACACACGCCGGAGCCGGCATGATCCGCGTCCTGCTGGTCGACGACCAGCACCTGATCCGCGCGGGCCTGCGCATGCTCTGCGACGCCCAGCCCGACATCGAGGTCGTCGGCGAGGCCGACAACGGCCGCGAGGCGATCTCCCTCGCCGCGCGGCTGGTTCCCGACGTCGTCGTCATGGACCTGCGCATGCCGGGCGTCGACGGGATCACCGCGACCAGCCGGATCCTCGCCGACCGCCCCGCGACCCGCGTCCTGGTGCTGACCACGTTCGGCGACGACGACCACCTCTACCCGGCGCTGACCGCCGCGCCTGCGGGTTCCTGCTCAAGGACGCACCCCCCGCCGACCTGCTGGACGGCGTCCGCCGGGCCGCCGCGGGCGACAGCCCGTTCAGCCAGGAGGTGCTGCAGCGCCTGGTCCAGCGCGCGGTGCACGCCCGCGCCGAGGCGCCGCGGCCGACCGAGGGCCTGACCGCCCGGGAGCAGGACGTGCTGAACCTGGTCGCCGAGGGCCTGTCCAACACGGAGATCGCCGACCGGCTGCATATCGGCGTCACCACGGTCAAGACCCACATCACCAGCCTGATGACCAAGACCAACAGCCCCAACCGGGTACGCCTGGCCCTGTTCGCCCGCGGCGCCTGAGGCTCGCCCGCGCCTTCGGTTCCAGCTGTTTCAGCCGAGCCGGCCCGGGCCGGACCGGCGCTTGACGGCAATTGCCGCAGGTCGGGCGGGGGTGGGGCCGCCCGCCGGATCGCACCATGTCAGGATGCGGCGCATGCGTGCGGTGATCTTCGACGAGTTCGGTGCCCGACCCGAGGTCCGTGACGTCCCGGACCCGGTGCCGCCGGCCGGGGGCGCCGTCATCCGGGTCGAGGCGACCGGGTTGTGCCGCAGCGACTGGCACGGCTGGCAGGGACACGATCCCGACATTCGCCCGCCACACGTCCCCGGCCACGAGTTCGCCGGTGTCGTCGCGGCGGTCGGGGCCGGCGTACGCGGCTGGCGGCCCGGCGACCGGGTCACCGCGCCCTTCGTCTGCGCCTGTGGGCAGTGCCCCGCCTGCTTCGCGGGCGATCAGCAGGTCTGCGAGCGGCAGACGCAGCCCGGCTTCACCCACTGGGGCTCGTTCGCCGACTACGTGGCGGTGCAGCACGCCGAGGTCAACCTGGTCCGGCTCCCCGACGAGCTGGACTACCCGGCCGCGGCGGCGCTCGGCTGCCGCTTCGCCACGGCGTTCCGGGCCGTGGTCAGCCAGGGGCGGGTCGCCGCGGGCGAGTGGGTGGCGGTGCACGGCTGCGGCGGCGTGGGGCTGTCCGCGGTGATGATCGCGGCGGCGTGCGGCGCCCAGGTGGTGGCGGTCGACGTCGCCCCCGGCGCGCTCGAGCTGGCGAGGAGCTGCGGGGCCACCGTCTGCCTGGACGGCAGTGCCCTCACCGCCCCCGGCGCCGTGGCCGCGGCCGTCCGGGAGGCGACCGGCGGTGGCGCCCACCTGTCGCTCGACGCGTTGGGCAGTCCCGGCACCTGCACCGCCTCGATCGAGAGCCTGCGGCGGCGCGGACGGCATGTGCAGGTCGGACTCCTTCCCGCCGCCCAGGGCCGCCCGGCCCTGCCGATGGAGCTCGTGATCGCGTTCGAGCTGGAGCTGCGGGGCAGTCACGGCATGGCCGCGCACGCCTATCCGGAGCTGCTCCGGCTGGTCACCGCGGGCGTACTGCGCCCCGCCGAACTGGTCACCCGGACCATCGGCCTCGACGAGGTGCCCGACGCGTTGGCGGCCATGGACGGGCCCGCTCCAGGCGGAATGTGCCTGATCAACCCGCGATGAGCTGGCGCGTCCCAGCGAGTCACGGCAGCTGCTCGGGTCAGTAGTGCAGCGGGACGTAGGCGGCCGCGATCAGCCCCGCCCGCCGGGCATGGATGAGTCGCGGTGGCACCGGCGCAGAGGCTTCGGGTCCGGTGCCGGGTCGACGCCGTAGACCGCGAGCACGCCAGCGACCAGCGCGGCGGAGGTCCATTCGGTGGACACCTCGACGTTGCCGCGGGCGAAGACCTGCCCGCTCGGGTCGTGCAGCGCCAGGCCCATGGGATGCAACCGCACGAACCAGGAGGAGACCTGCGGCGGCAGGTTTCCCGGCGACCATCGGGGCAGGCCCAACACGACCGCGGTCTCCACCTGCGCCTCGCAGTCCCGCCCGTCGGCCGTCTGCGCAGCGACCGCTCTGGTCGGCGCGAACCACGCCACCGGCTGGTCCGCCGGCCCCGTACGCCGCACGTCGGCGACCTGCCCGGAGGCCAGCCACACGTGCACGCGCTCCTGACCGAGCTGCCGCGCCGCATCGGCCACCGCCAGCATCCACGCATCACTGATCTCGTCGCGCACGGGCGCGTCGAGCCCCGGGTTGGCACCATCCTCAGCCGTCACGTTCAGTAAACTATCCGACACGTTGTGGGATGTCAGTTCTCGATCCACCGGCTTGTCCAGCCCGTCGGGAGAACCCACCGGCATCGGTTGCCCGCCGGACCGCGTCGGTCCCCACCAGGCGCCGACACAAGGGCGCTGAGCTGGGAAAATGTCGGATCTCATCAGTTGGTGACGGGGCGGGCCGGTGGTATGACTGAAGGTGTCGGCCACCAACGACGCGAGTCGTCACACCCATCCCCCGCAGTAGGTCCCTCAGTGTGGGCAGTGTGGTCGCGGGCTCCGCAGCCGACGGCACCTTCTCCGGGGTACCGCAGCACAACATGCAGGAGTTGGGGTGTCCGAGCATGCGGATTCTGCGTAACCGGCGACCTTTTGAAAACACGGTCCTGGCCACCGCACCCGTGTGCGGTGCCCTGTTGATCACGCTCGACGTACGACCGCCCTCTGTGGAGATGGCCATGCCGGCCCCGATCCGGATCGGCTGGGAACTCGGGCTCATCGCGGTCGGCCTCGCCGGACTGGTCGGGCTTTCCTGGCCGGGAAGGATCTCCACCGGCCTCGGCATCGAGCTCGCGTCGATGCTCATGCTCGGCACCATCGCCAGCATGTATGCCGTCGCGCTGGCGGTGATGTCCGGCCGCTGGCGGTCGCGGCGGCGTCGTTCATCATCGCGGTGGCGGTCGGTGCATGGTGGCGGGCGGTGGAGATCCTGCTCGACCTCCGCCGGCTCGTCCGCGGCATCGAGAAGGCACGCCTCGAGAGCCGGATCGGCGGCTCCCGATGACTCCGTCGCTCGCCGCCACCAGCGCCCCGCAGTGGGTCCAGGTCCTGCTGTCCGTGCTCGGGGTGCTGGGCGGCACCAGTGGCGTCGCCGCCATCGCCACCGTGGTGGCACAGCGCGGCAAGTTCAAGGCCGAGGCGGCGGACATGCTCACCGACGCGGCGCTGACCCTGGTGCAACCGATGCGGCTGCGGGTGTCGGAGCTGGAGGCGGAGGCGCAGGCCGCCCGCGAGCAGCTGCGGATCTCCCGGGAGCAGACCCAGCGGGCGACCGCCACGCTCACCGAACTGCACGCCACACTGGACCGCTGGTATGCGCTGATCTTCGCAGCGGGCGCGACGCTGCAAGGTGTCAGAAGCGCCGTCCGGGAGGATCGCCGCCGGCGCGGCGAGCAGGGGGAGCAGCGGCGAGGCAGTGGCCGCGGGCGACCTTGAGAAGCGCACCTGAAGCGAATCGTAAGTGGGCCCTGGCAACGTTCCGGATGTCACCAAGACCGACCCGGACATCCAGGAGCGAACGCCATGCGCAGGATCATCAACTCGACCTACATCACCCTCGACGGCGTCATCGAGAACCCGGCGTGGACCGCGCCGTTCTTCGACGAGGAGGCGATGGCCTTCGCCGGCGAGCAGACGGACGCGGCCGACGCGCTGCTGATGGGCCGTCGCACGTACGACGGCTTCGCCGCCGCCTGGCCGAAGATGGACGAGAGCGACCCGACCACCGGCGCGGCCTACTTCAACAACGTCAAGAAGTACGTCGCCTCGACCACCCTGACCGACCCGGAGTGGAACAACACCGAGGTACTGCAGGGTGACCTGGTCGAGGAGGTCACCAAGCTGAAGGCCCAGAACGGCAAGGACATCCTGATGTACGGCTACGGCGCGGTCACCCACGCCCTGCTCAAGGCGGGGCTGGTGGACGAGGTCCGGTTCTGGATCCACCCCGTCTTCCAGGGCGGCCCCTCGGTCACCGCGCCGCTGAGCCAGGCGCGGACGACGCTCCGCCTGGCCGACAGCAGGGTCATGAAGAGCGGCGTGATCATCGCGTCCTACCAGCCGGTCACCGAGTAGGGAGGAACGGCTGGATCTGGGCCCGGGCCTCGCCCGGGCCCAGCTGCCGTCCGGTACGCGTGCGGCGGCCGGGTGTGGCCGGCCGCACCGGCGGTACGAGCGTCAGCGGTGCATGTGAAGGCGGATCGTGGTGGCGCCGGGCCTGGTGTGGACGCGCACGAGATCGCAGAGCTGGTTGACCAGGACGAGCCCTCGGCTGCCGGGCTGCTGCGGTGGCACCGGAATCCGGCCGGCGAGCGGGTTCGTGATGTGCCCGGTGTCGGTGAGCTGGCAGATCAGCCGCGTGGGGTCGGCCCAGACCGCGAGGGCGCCGCCGGCGTTGGTGTGTCTGACCGTGTTCGCCGCCAGTTCGTTGACCGCCAGGGTCAGGTCGGCGACTCGGTCCGGCGGCAGGCCGGCCGCGACCGCCTCGGCGGTGACGAGCCGGCGGATGGCCGGGAGGGCAGGTAGGTCGATGGTGACGACGGTCGCGTGGGCGGGCGGGTCCGGCAGCGGCAGGTTGAACCCGGCGGCCACCGCGAACGGGTCGGCGTAGTGCGGACTGTCCCACACCGCGCTGCCCGTCTGCAGGAGCGGATGGGTGCGGTGGGCGTCGTCGAGCCAGCTCGGGTCCAGGCGACTGGTGTCGTAGGGACAGAGGATGGTGGCCTGCCGGCCGGCGAACGCCGCGTTGATCAGGGCCTCGTGCTGGGCGCAGGCGGGGTATTCGGTAGCGGTGCGGCCGGCCCAGATGGGCTCCCCGATGATGCGTACCCGCTTCCCGGGGTGGGCGGCGGCGAAGGCGAGCAGGACGCCCGGAATGATTCGTCCGGGGTTGCGCCCGGCCACGCTCATGTCGTGCAGCTGGACCCGGTCCGCGTCGCTGCCGAGCGCGGCGCGGATGTGATCGAGGTTGTCCCCAGGTACGGCCACCATGACCGGCTCATCGGCGGCGAGGCCGGCCTGGATGAACGGCACCGTGCCGGCCAGGTACTCCTCCCGGTCGGCATAGAAGAGGGCCGGGTGAACAAAGCTGTCCGTCCTGGTGGCGGCGGTGACGCTCATGCACGGCCTCCGAGGTGCGTGACCCCGCCGCCTCGCCGGGCCCCGTCAGGTTCGCGTGACTGACTCTTGTCGGTTGCGCGGATGGCGAGTAGGGCGATGTCGTCGGTGGCCTGTTCGGGGGCGAGTGTGGTCATGATGTGGGCACAGACCGTTTCGGCGGGACCTGGTTCGACGGCTGAGCAGAGCCGTTCGATGCCCACGTCGATGACTTCCCCCCGGCGTTCGACGAGCCGTCGGTGTAGCAGATCAGTGCCGCCCCGGGAGGGAACGCGACCTCGGTGCGCCGGCGGGGCGGTTGATGGGCGCCCATACCCAATGGAAGGTCGACGGGAATGTCCAGCGCGACCGCCGGCTGTCCCGGTGTGCCCAGGATGGGTGGCAGGTGCCCGGCGAGGGACATCTGGACGGTGGCCCGGTCCGGGGAGATCATCGCGTACAGGACCGTGGCGAGGTTCCCGGTCTCGAAATGCTGGACCTTGCGGTCGAGCAGCGTGAGCGCGGCGGCCGGGTCGTCGCAGACCAGTGCGTAGGCGCGCAGCGCGCTGCGGAGACGCCCCATCACGACGGCCGAGCGCAGTCCGTGTCCGGACACGTCGCCGATGACGACGCCCAGCCAGCCGGAGGGGAGGGTGAACACGTCGTACCAGTCGCCGCCGACGCCGGCGTCGTGGCCGGGCACGTAGCGGGCGGCCATGTCCACGCCGGGCGCGTCGGGTAGGTGGGTGGGTAGCAGGCTGCGTTGCAGTGCCAGGGCAGCGGTGCGGTCGATGCTGCTGGCCCGGGTGCGGCTGGCGAGGCTCGCCCGGTCGGCGGCGAGTTGCAGCAGTTGCACGTCCTCGCTGGTGAATCGGTGCGGCTCCAGACAGCCGACATGCAAGACGCCGATCACCTCACCACCGGCCAACATGGGCACGCCCAACAGCGAGCGGACCCCTCTGCCGAACAGGATCGGGTCGTCGGCGGCGGTGACGTTGTCCAGTTTGACGGGCTGCTTCTCCCGTGCGACCCGGCCGGCGAAACCCTGGCCGACGGAGATCCGAGAGCCTTGCCGGCCCCCTTCCTTCAGCCCCTTCGCCGCGGTGGCCACCCACTGCTGGGCGTGCACATCCAGCAGCAGGATGGCGGCGGTGTCAACCCGCAGCACCTCCCGGACCCGGTCGAGGAGTTCTTCGAGAAGGTCGTGGACGTCGAGCTGGGAGAGCGTCGCGTCGGTGACCGCCTCCATACGACGCAGCCGCTCGTCGCTCCCGCTCCCCTGCACGCCAATCACGGCAGAAGCGTAGCCCCTACCAGCCCCGGAGCAGTCCCCTAGGAGCCCCCGTCCCGGGCCGAGCCGTCGAGCCCCGCCCAACCGCCTTGGCCCGGCTTCTCCGCGACGGCGCACATCGTGGGCGAAATAACCCGACCGTGTCGAATGCGCCGAACAACCCCCACTGCCGCTGCGGTGTCTTCACGATGAGAACAAGCTTGGACTCGAAGTGAGAGGGATGGTGCGGCATGAGGCGTCGACGTAGTAGAAGAGTGCCGTTGATGCAGGCGGCGGCCATGTCCCTGACAGCGGTGGCGGCGGCGGTGGCCGTCGTACGGGCCAGCCGGCGCCGCGCCGTAGGTGACGCGCCGGCCGGTGATCTTCCGGCCCTGGGCGACAGCGCGTTCGCCGATGCGGGCAGGTCGCCGATCGCCGGCGGCACGGCGCTGCGGGACAAGGACACGGCGTCATCGGCAGCCGCAGCGCGGTGAGAACGGGCACCGCCGCCGCGCGAGCCTTCAGGCCCGGCAACGGGCCGGCAGCACAGGTCTCGACGGAACAGCCCGCGCCGCGCAGCAACGGGGGGCGGCACTGCGCCGAGGCACGTCAGGGGCGTTGGCCGCCCTTCGCGGCAGAGTCACCGGCAGTTCGGTCGCCCAGACGGGGCCGGCCGCTGCCCGTGCACTCCGCGGCCGGCTGGTCGGAAATCGACCGGTAGCGGGTGCGCTGTTCACCACCGACAACGCCATGCGACGGAGCGCCACCATGAGCGATGCAAGCCTGGATACCGAACGTCATGGCGGCAGTCAGTACGCGGATTTGTCGCGCATGATCCGCCGGGCGGGCCTGCTCGACCGGCGGCGTGGCTACTACTCGCTGCGCATCGGTGCCCTCGGCGGGTGCTACCTCGGGGCGTGGACGCTGTTCGGGTGGCTCGGTGAGTCGTGGTGGCAGCTGGGCGTCGCGGCGGCGCTCGCGGTGGTCTTCGCGCAGGCCGGGTTCATCGGTCACGACGCCGGTCACCGCCAGATCCTCCGATCCCGTCGTGCCAACGACCTGGTCGGCCTCGCCCACGGCAACCTGCTGATCGGCGTCAGTTACGGCTGGTGGGTGGACAAGCACAACCGGCATCATGCGCACCCGAACACCGAGGGCCGGGATCCGGACATCGTCGTCAGACCGCTGTCGTTCACCCCCGGACAGGCGCGGAAGCGGCGTGGGCTGGGCGCACTGGTGGTCCGGTACCAGGCGTACCTGTTCTTCCCGCTGCTGCTGTTGGAAGGCCTGCACCTGCATGCCAACAGCATCAGGGCTGTCGTCGACCCGGGCAGGATCAAGCGACGCCCCGCAGAGGCCGCGCTGCTCGCCCTGCACGCCACCGGCTACCTCGGTGCCGTGGTTCTTGTCCTGAGCCCCATGCAGGCCGTCGCGTTCATCCTCGTCAACCAAGGCCTACTCGGCCTTTACCTCGGCAGTGCCTTCGCCCCCAACCACAAGGGCATGCCAATCCTCGCCGGCGACGAGCGACTCGACTACCTCCGACGCCAGGTGCTCACCTCCCGCAACGTACGCGGCGGCTGGTTCATCGACACCCTGCTCGGCGGTCTCAACTATCAGATCGAACATCACCTGTTCCCCAGCATGCCGCGACCCAACCTCCGCCGCGCTCGACCACTGGTCCGCCGGTTCTGCGCCGAACACGGCATCACCTACCACGAAACCACCCTGATGCGTTCCTGGGCCCAAGCGCTGGAGCACCTGCACGAGGTCGGGTCTGGTCAGCCAGATCACGACGCCGGCTCCACCTGAGCCACGGTCAGCCCGCTGGTCTCGTCGCGACACGCCGCCGACGATGGACGGCGACCCGCCGACAACGCGGGTCGCCGCTGGGTTTACGGAACCCTGGCCAATTTCCTCAGCGGCGTAGATCGTCTCGGCTCTCGCGTGCCTGGCCCTGGACCTGCTGGGCGGCAGCCGTGCCCTGGTGGCGTAGCGCGGATGCGCTCTCGCCTGCTGTCGACTTCACTGATTGCGCGGCTTGTTGTGCTGGCTGCCGGAGGTTGTCCTGTACCTGGTGAGCCATCTGGGTGGCCTGTTGCTTTACCTGACCGGAGTGCTGCATCGCCTTCTGTCTCGCCTGCTGGGCGACTTGCTGTTCACGTTGGCTCGGTGGGATTAGTGACGAGGCGAGCAGCCCGACGCCGAAGGCGACCAAGCCGGCGGCGAGTGGGTTGCCCTCGGCCCGCTCCCGTGTCATCTGCGGCACCGCCTGAGCCTGGTGGGTGACGGACGAGGCGGCATGGGATGCCCGGTCAGCGGCACCGGAAACAGCGCCGGATGTCTGGTGGGCGGTGCCGGACAGGCGTTGACGGGCCTCCGAGGCCGGGTGGCCGCCGTCGTGACGAGCCTTCGTGGCGGTGCCCATCACCTTGTCCTTGATCTGGCCGAAGCGGCCGCGAGCGCGGTCGACCCGTTCGGTCGCGATCCGTCGCGGGTTGGCCTTGTAGGCCAGCGCGTCCACGTCCGTGCTCAGCTCGACCCTGGCCGTTTCGATCTCCTGGCGAATCTGTTCGGGATCGTTCGACATCACGTCTCCTCTCCTGCGGTTCAGCGGCCGCGAAGGGCGTTCGGAATTTCCCGGGCGGTCTGTTGCGTCCGTGGTAGCGGCCGCAACTGCCGCATCTGCTTGCGCGCTCGCGCGACGAGAACGGCTCCGATCACCGCCCATATCGCGCCGACGATCAGGGCGGCCCAGCCCTGGTCCATGACGTTGGACAGGCCCCACCACAACGCGCACGACAGGAAGAACAGGGTCAGCAGGCCGGCGATCGCCGCCGCACCGAACATCCCCGCGACCATGCCCGCCGTCTTCGCCTCCTGGCGAACCTCCGCCTTCGCCAGTTGCACCTCCTGTCGCACCAGCGTGGAGATGTCCCGGGTGACCTCGCCGAGCAGATCACCGATCGAGGCCTGGGACCGCTCGGCGGTGGCGCTGGCACTGTGCGGCCTCGAGTCGCTCACGGGGCCACCTCCCTGCGCTGTACGTGGGCCGTGCCCACTGCTTCGCTGATGGTCTGCCCAGAATCCGGCGACACCTCGGGCGGCATGCCAGCACGCTGAGAGCCCTGACCGGTTGGTTGGCCCTCCCCCTGGCCGCCCTCCTCGTGGCCGCCAGCGGCGACGTTGCGGGTCAGCCGACCCACCAGCAGCCCGGCCACGACGGCGCCGGCGAGGAATGTGCCAGGGTGCCGGCGTGCGTAGTCGCGTACCTCGTTGACCAGTTCGCCCGGTTCACGCGCCTCCAGCCAACCGGCGGCCTGCTCGGCCGTACCCGAGGCGCGGCGTACCACCTCGCTGGCCACCCCGTCCTGCTCGCTCCTGCTGGCCATCGACTGCAGTTCCGCGCCGAGCGAACGAAGGCCGTCAGCCGCGCGCTTCTGCTGTGTTTCCGCCTGCTGCCGGAACTGTTCGGACGCCTCCCCTACCAGGTTTCGCGCCTGCCGGCTGGTCTCGCTCGCGACCTGCTTGCCCTGCCCGGCGGCCTGCCGTGCCATCTGACCGCCAGCCTCTGCCGCCTCATGGCCAACCTTCGTGGCCTGCTCCCGAGCCTGTTGCGGCTTGCCACTCGCATTGGGCGGCGAACCGGAGCCACTCTGGGTCGTCATCCGATCTCCCCTCAAAGAACTTCCGACTAGAACGACGGGCAGCCCGCTTACCCGGCCCCTGCCGGAGGCATGCACCGGGACCGCCGAACCCGGGCACGACATCGTCGATCAGCTGATCCGGCCACCGGTCGGCCGGCGATCGCCCAGACTGGAGACGACCGAAGGCGGCGGCGCGGACGCCGGCGAGCAGAGGGAGACGTGATGACATCGGTTACGCAACGCATCAAGGGACTTCTGAACAGCCCGCAGGCGCGCAAGCTGATGCAGAGCGGGCGACGCCAGGCGGCGAAGCCGAGCACCCAGCAGAAGCTGCGGCAGCTCGCAGGGCGGATGACCGGCCGGCCATCCCCCCGCTGAGGGGGAATGCCACAGAAGGAGGACCAATTGGCCTCCGGACACATCGACCGCATAGTGACTGACGGCGCCTGACCCGGGGTCATTTCGCCCGATGATCGGACTCATCGCCCTCCGACCTCGACCACGGCGCGTGCCACCGGCCACCTGGATCTGAGGCCGGCCCTGACAGCGCGCGGGTCCGGATCGCTCGGGTGAGCCTCGGCCCCTTGGCGCGCGCGACGCGGAGCAACCCGGTCCGGACAGGCGTAGGCTGGGGCTATCCCGGAATCGACGACATCCCACTTCGAGGTGCCCGCCACGCCGGCTCCGCCCGAGGGATGCCATGTCCGTACCCGACCGCACCCGATCTGCAGCGGCCCGCCCGACCGACCGACCTCCCGTCGTCGGAGCATCGGGACCGAGCCGCCTCCCGCCGCCCCGGGCGCCGTTGACCCTCGCCGGCGCGGCCCGGATCGCAGTCTGCGCCGCGACGTTCGCGTTCGTCGCCATGATGGTCGGCACCGTCCGCATCGCCCAGCTGCACCGGCTCCACCTCAGAGGGTGAGCTGAGCAACGGCCCGGCCCCGGGTGGGGTCGGCGAACTGGTATCCCGCCCGGCTCATTGCGCGATTCCGGCGCACGACCCACCGCCACGCCGCGGTCACGGCGATAAGGATCCGACATGATGCCACGTACCGACCCCCTCGCTCCCCCATCGCCGCCATCGACGCCACGCCTACGGATCGAACCGACGCGGTCCCCGCGGACGCTGCTCGACGGCGGCTGGTGGCCCCGCTCGACCGACCCGCTCGCGGAGCTGCCCGGCCTCGTCCTCGCCATCGACCTGTTGCGCGGGCCGATCATCCGGCTGGTCCTCAACGCCGGGATCTGGGACGGCAGTCCGCGCCGCCTTGCCGTCGGCGGCAGGATTCTGCGACTGGGCTACTTCACCAGTCAGCCTGCCGGCCTGCTGACCGCGATCTGCCTCAACAACGACCGGGTGGACCTGCTGGTCGTCCCGCCGGAAACCGCAGGCGACCTGGCCGAGGCAGCGATGGCGCTCGCCGCCACCGCCGGCAACCTGGTCCATGCTCCGCAGCTGCTCGCCGCCGCGGGCAAGCTGTCCGACGCGGGGGTCGACAGCGCGGGCAGGCGTACCTGGGAGACGGAGGGCGGCAGTCTCCGCACCGCCCCCGACGCCCGCGCCACCGTCGCTTCCCGCAGAGCCGACGTCAGAACGGCCGGGAAGTTCGCGCCGGTGGAACCGGTGCTCGCGCCGACAGCACCCGGGCCGAGGCAGCGAAGGACCGACGACGTTCCCACCGAGGGGCAGCCCGTGACAATCGCCCGGCACACCATCATCTCCGCACTGCGTCGGCGCGGTCAGCACACCAGGGCCGACTGGGTCGAACGGGAGCTGCCGGACCAGGTCGACACGGCCCGACACGCCGGGCTGCTCGCGACCCTGCATCTCGATCCGACCGACCTCGCCGAGCCGACCGCCCGGTGAGAGTGGCCCTGCTCGGGCCAGTGGCATGGCGGACCCCGCCGCGCCACTACGGCCCCTGGGAACAGGTGACCGGTCTGCTCGCGGATGGGCTCGCCGCGCGGGGCGTACAGGTGACGCTCTTCGCCACGTTGGACTCGATCACCTCCGCCACTCTCGACGGGGTGTGCCCACGCGGGTACGCCGAGGATCAGAGCATGGACGGGCGGGTCTGGGAGGCGCTGCACGTCTCCCACGCGCTGGCCCGGTCTGCCGAGTTCGACCTCGTGCACAGCCACCTGGACTGGTTGCCGCTGGCCTTCGCCGAGCACTGCCACGCCCCGCTGCTGACCACTGTGCACGGCTTCTCCGGGGCGGGGATCCTGCCGGCGTACGAGAAGAGCCAATCGTCCTACGTCTCCATCTCCGACGCCGACCGGATCTCGGGGCTCGAGTACCTCGCCACGGTGCACCATGGGGTCGACCTGGACGGGTTGCCGTTCACCCCGGACCCCGGCCCCGGGCTGGTGGTCTTCGGCCGGATCCACCCCGACAAGGGCACCCATACCGCCATCGAGATCGCCCGGCGGGCCGGCCGGCCGCTGAGCATCTGCGGCATCGTGCAGGACGAGCGCTACTTCAGCGAGCAGATTGCCCCGCACATCGATGGCGAGAGGGTCACCTTCCACGGCGCCGTGGGCCCACGCCGGCGCGGGGAGATCCTGGGCGGCAGCTCCGCGCTGCTGCACCCCATCGCCTTCGACGAACCGTTCGGCCTGTCCGTGGTGGAGTCGATGGCCTGCGGGACGCCGGTCGTGGCGTACGCGCGGGGGTCGATGTCCGAGGTGGTCGACGAAGGGGTGACGGGGCTGCTCGTACAGACCGTCGAGCAGGCCGTCGAGGCCGTCGGCCGGGTCGCGTCGATCGACCGGGTGGGCTGCCGGGCGCGGGCTCGGCAACGCTTCGGCGCCGACCGGATGGTCACCGACTACCTGGCCGTCTACGACGACATCGGTCGGCGGGAACGCTGATACTGTCCAGGGGCCGACGATTCCCCGTGAATCCGGCCCCGTCCGATCCAGGTTCGCTGCCGGCCCCACCTCCCGCTGACGCGGCGGCCGCCCCGAACCCCGTTCCGCCGGCCATTCACGCTGGCCGACGTGCGCCGTTACCTCGTGAGGCCCGCCCCGTCCCCCCGGTGGCGGCCGACAACCGGAAGGCACGGCACCCTATGCCCGTCAGCTACGGCTTCCTGAGCACCCACCCACCGACCCGGTGCGGACTGGCCACCTTCAACTCCGCCCTCGCCGCCCACCTCACCCTCGGCGGCCCGCCCGGCGGCGTCGTTCGGGTCACCGCCCCCGGCGACGACCAGCGCCCCGAACCCGGCGTCGTACACACCTGGTCGGCGCGGAACGCGGCCGGCTGGCGGGGGGCCGCCACCGCTCTCAACGCCTTCGACGTGGCCGTCGTGCAGCACGAGTACGGCATCTACCCCGGGATCGACGGCGAGGATGTCCTGCCGATGCTGCGCCGGCTCAACGTACCGAGCATCGTGGTCCTGCACACCGTGCTCCGTCAGCCCTCGGCCCGGCAGAAGACGCTGCTGGAACAGATCGTGGCCGTGGCCGGCGCGGTCGTCACGATGACTGACACCGCCCACGACCGGCTGATCGTCGGCTACGCGGTGGACCCGGCGAAGGTTTCAGTCATCCCGCACGGCGCCGCCGACCACGTCGGCGCACCCACGCCGAGGCGTACCCGCCCGCACCTGCTCACCTGGGGACTACTCGGTCCCGGTAAGGGCATCGAGTGGGCGCTGCGGGCGCTGGCCTGGTTGCAGGACCTCGACCCGACCCCCACGTACACCGTCGCCGGCCGGACCCATCCGAAGGTGATCGAGCACCAGGGCGAGGCATACCGGATCGGCCTGCACCGCCTCGGCGCCGAACTCGGCGTCGCGCACGCCGTGGACTACCAGGCCGCGTACCTCGACCCGGCCGCCCTCGGCGCCCTGGTCCGCTCCGCCGACGTGGTCGTGCTGCCCTACGACTCACGGGAACAGGTGACGTCCGGCGTGCTGATCGAAGCGGTGGCCGCCGGCGTCCCCGTGATCGCCACGCCCTTCCCGCACGCCGTCGAGCTGCTCACCGGCGGCCCCGGGTTGGTCGTACCCCATCAGGACCCGACCGCGCTGGCGGCCGCGATCCGGCGGATCCTGACCGAGCCGGGCCTGGCCGCCGGCCTCGCCGGACGGACCCGGCCGATCGCCGCGGAGCTGCGTTGGCCGGCGGTGGCGGCGCGGTACGACGCGCTCGCCGGCCGGCTCCTCGCCGGTCGGTCACCCGCGTCGCCCCGGTGCCGGCGTGACCGCGACGCGCGACCGGCCCCGCGACGACCGCTGCCGCACCGCGGAGCTGGCGGTACCCGCTCCGAGCTTCACGCACCTGGCCCGGCTCAGCGACGACACCGGCCTCTTCGAACACGCCCGGCACGCCATCGTCCGCCGGGAACACGGCTACTGCACCGACGACGTCGCCCGGGGTCTGCTGGTCGCCAGCCGGGAGCCGGAGCCGTCGGCGCAGGTGCTCGGGCTGGCCGAGTGCTACCTGGCCTTCCTGACCCACGCCCAGGACGGCCGCGGCGCCTTCCACAACCGCCTTGGCCACGACCGACAGTGGGCCGACCAGCCCGGTCTCGGTGACTGGTGGGGCCGGGCCCTGTGGGGGCTGGGGACGGCCGCCGCCCGCCACCCGGCCGCCTGGATCCGCGAGGAGGCCCTCGTCGCCTTCAGCTGCGGCGCCGTCCGGCGGTCGGCCGCGCCGCACGCGATGGCCTTCGCCGGGCTGGGCGCCGCCGAGGTGCTGCGTCGCCAT
>NZ_JAEVHJ010000059.1:0-27256 GCF_016802855.1 Micromonospora sp. ATA51
CCGTTGAGGTCGGCGCCGGCGATCACCGGCAGCGTGGCGGCGGCCAGCTCGCGCTTGAACGCCGCGGCCTGGGCCGGCCGCTCCGCCGGGTCGGCGCCGGCGATCACCGGCAGCGTGGCGGCGGCCAGCTCGCGCTTGAACGCCGCGGCCTGGGCCGGCCGCTCCGCCGGGTCGGTGGACAGGTGCGAGCCGGCCAGCAGGAACCGCGCTCCGCCGACCCGGCACTCGGCGTACGCGGCGCCGCGCAAATGCCGGCCCGGGGTCAGCGGGTAGCGCTGGCAGCGGGTGCCGTACACCCGGACCCGGAGGCTGGTCAGCAGCAGGTTGCCCAGCGACGGCAGGCCGCCGGCGGCGACCACCAGCCCGAACGAATCGGCCAGCGTGGCGCACTTCTGCCGCCACCGGAACCGCCGCGGCGCCTCCTGCACGATCACCACGTCCGGCGCGGCCGCCCGCACCACCGCGGCCAGCGCGGCCGGGTCGTCGCGCTGGCTGTGGATGTTGTACGACACCACCCGCAGCGGCACCCCGCCGCCCGCTCCGCTCACCGGGCCGATCTTACGTTCGCGACTGCGGGACTCCGCTCCGCTGCGTTCCTCGCGCTCACCGGGCCGACCTTCCGCTCGCGACTGCGGGACTCCGCTCCGCTGCGTTCCTCGCGCTCACAGCCGGCGGGCGAGGTCGGCGGCGCCGATGACCCCGGCGGTGTTGCCCAGCTCGGCCGGGCGGACCTCGGCCACCGGGAGCCGGCTGCGCTGGGCGAGGGCGTCGGTGAACGATCGGCGGGTCGGGCCGAGCAGCAGGTCGCCGGCCTCCACCACGCCGCCGCCGACGACCAGCACCTGCGGGTCGAGGATCTGCGCCATGTCCGCGAGGCTGGTGCCGAGCCAGCGCCCGACCTGGGCGAACGCCTCGGCGGAGACCGGGTCGCCGCCCTGCGCGGCGGCGGTCACCATCGGGCCGGTGACCGCCTCGGCCTCCCCGCCGGCCAGCTCGAGCAGGGCGGTGGCCCGGTGCGGCTCCTGCCGGGCGGCGGCGCGGGCGAAGCGGACCAGGGCGCTGCCGCTGGCGTACTGCTCGATGCAGCCCAGCCGGCCGCAGCCGCACTGGTGGCCGTCCGGGACGGTGAGCATGTGCCCCAACTCGGCGGCGATGCCGTTGGCGCCGCGCAGCAACTCCCCGCCGAGCACGATGCCGCCGCCCACGCCGGTGCCGATGGTGAACATGACCATCGAGTCGTCGGCGTGCCGGGCGGCGCCGTAGCGGAACTCCGCCCAGGCCGCCACGTTGCCGTCGTTCTCCACGATCACCGGCAGGCCGGTGGCGTTGCTGACGTAGTCGCGCAGCGGCTCGTCCCGCCAGGCCAGGTTGGGGGCGAAGAGCACGGTGGAGCGGGTGACGTCGATCCAGCCGGCCGCACCGATGCCGACCGCCGCGATGCTGCGGCCCACGGCTAGCTCGGTGACCACCTCGATGATGACGTCCCGGGTCTTGGCCACGTCGTCGGCGGGGGTGTCCCGTCGGGCCTGCACGAGAACCTTGCCGGTGTCGTCAACGACACCGCCGGCCACCTTCGTGCCACCGACGTCGACTCCGATGGTCAGCGTCACCGCTGCCACTCCCCTCTGCTGTGCTGCCCGAACCGCCGTACAAGGTCCGGATGTCCGGTGGTCAGGCCCCGTCGCCTGGTGCGTCGCCCACCTCGCCGGACGCCCGCGAGGCGGGCACCACGGGACGGCCGGCCGGCCGCCGGGTCTTCACCGGCGCGTCCGGCCCGGCACCATCGGCGGGCGGCACGACGGGACCCGGATCGGCCGCGCCCTCCCCCCGGGTGGCGGCGGACCACACGTCCTGCTCGGGTGCCGGCTGAGAATCATGCCCGGAACGGGTGGCCTCGCGCCACACGTGGTCTCTCGCCTCGGCTCCCGCGGCCGGCTCCGTCGAGCCACCCTCCGGGGCCGGGCGGCTGGGCTCGGCCGGGGCGAAGGCGCGCAGCAGGCTGGCCACCCCCGCGGCCAGGTCCCCCGCTCCGGTTGCCAGCCGCTCGGCGAATTCGGGACTCGGATCACGCAACGCGGCGATACCTCGACAGACGGGGCAGATGCAGCATTCCGCCGAGCCGGTGGCGAAACCGGCGGGCCCGGAGCCGGCGCCGGACGCCGCGCCGTCCCCGCCGCCGGTCCGGCCGAAACCGGCACTGTGACCGAGGACACCCGAAAGGATCCCACCGAGCGGACCCCAGGGTCCGGCTCCCGGAGCCGAACCGGCCAGCCGGGCGGTCGCCAGCAGCATGGCGACCAGCCGTTCCGCCTCTTCCCGGGCCGAACCCGGATCCGTACTCCCCATGGTCGGCTCCTCTACCGTGCAGACCGGGTCGCCGGTCGGGTCAGTGGGCCGCACCGGGTGCTTCTACCCGGCGCTTGAGCTGCTTCAACGCGGTATCCATGATCATTTTCTCGGCCTTGCGCCGAAACATGCCGAGCATGCCCACGGAGAGCTCCACCTCGAGCGTGTACGTCACGGTCGTGGTGCCGTCCGGGTTGCCGACCAGGTCGTACGAGCCGCGCTGGGCCTTCTGCATCTTCGAGGGCTCGACCAGGTGCCACTCGATCCGGGAGAGGTCCTCGGCGTACTCGTAGGCCAGCACGTACTCGTCGGCCAGCACGCCGGCGTCGATGGTGAACCGGACCTGGCTGGCGTACCCGTCCTCGTACTCCTCGACCACCTCCGCCCGCCGCACCGCTTCGGTCCACTCCGGGTAGCTGGGGAAGTCGCAGATGACCGTTGCCACCTGGTCCGGTGGCGCGTCGATGATGATCGACTGGGTGGAGGAGTCCGCCATGGGGGGAGGCTACCCGGCGGCGGTCCCGCGCGCGTCGCTCCACCCCCACGCCGCACCACGGCGGCGCGGGCCCGGCGTCCCACCAGCCGGGCGGGCAACCTCCCTACCTCACCCCCCGAGGTGGACGGGTAGGTTTCGACAGAGCCGACCCACGGCGGCCCGCCAGTGCGAGCACGAGGGAGTGCAGGTGCGCGAGTTCTCCGTTCCGCCTATCGTCACCGTCGGCGACGCGGCAAACCTGACCGACCCGGTCTGGGACAACGCCGAGGTCGCCCCGGACACCGTGCAGTTCGTCCGGCCGGCGCCGGCCGGAGCGGCGGGCCAGGTGGACGTGACCTGCCGGGAGTTCCGCGACGAGGTGGTCGCGGTGGCCCGGGGACTGGTGGCCGTCGGCATCTCCCCCGGTGACCGGGTCGCCCTGATGAGCCGCACCCGCTACGAGTGGACCCTGCTCGACTACGCCATCTGGGCGGCCGGCGCGGTCACCGTGCCGATCTACGAGACCTCCAGCGCCGAGCAGGCCGCCTGGATCCTCGCCGACTCCGGCGCGGTCGCCGCGGTGGTGGAGTCCACCGCCACGCCACCCTGGTCGCCGGCGTCCGGGACCGCCTGCCCGAGCTGCGCCAGGTCTGGCAGATCGAGCTGGGCGGGGTGGACGAACTGGTCGCCGCCGGCGAGTCGGTCGACGCGGCCGAGATCGAGGTACGCCGCAAGACGGTGAAGGCCGGCGACATCGCGACGATCATCTACACCAGCGGCACCACCGGCCGGCCCAAGGGCTGCGTGCTCACCCACCGCAACATGTACGCCGACATCGCCAACGCGGTGCCGGTGCTGCCGAACCTGTTCCGCCCGGGCGCCTCCACCCTGCTCTTCCTGCCGCTCGCGCACGCCTTCGCCCGGCTCATCCAGATCGGCGTGGTGCAGGCCCGGGCCACCATGGCGCACTGCGCCGACACCAAGAACCTGGTCGGCGAGCTGCAGGACTTCAAGCCGACCTTCGTGCTCTCCGTGCCCCGGGTCTTCGAGAAGGTCTACAACGGCGCCCGGCAGAAGGCCGAGGCGGAGGGCAAGGGCAAGATCTTCGACCGGGCCGAGAAGGTCGCCATCGCGTACAGCGAGGCGCTGGAGACCGCCGACGGGCCGAGCTTCGGCCTGCGCGCCCAGCACGCGCTCTTCGACAAGCTGGTCTACCGCAAGCTGCGGGCCGCCCTCGGCGGCCGCTGTCGCGACGCGATCTCCGGCGGCGCCCCGCTCGGCGCCCGGCTCGGGCACTTCTTCCGCGGCATCGGCGTGACCGTCTGCGAGGGCTACGGCCTCACCGAGACCTCCCCCGCCGCCGCCGCGAACCTGCCCACCGGCACGAAGATCGGCACGGTGGGCCGTCCGCTGCCCGGCGTCGCGGTCCGGGTCGACGACGACGGCGAGATCCTGATCTCCGGCGACCTGATCTTCCAGGGGTACTGGCACAACGAGACGGCCACCGCCGAGGCGCTGACCAGCGACGGCTGGTTCCGCACCGGCGACCTGGGCCAGCTCGACGAGGACGGCTACCTCAGCATCACCGGCCGCAAGAAGGAGATCATCGTGACCGCCGGGGGCAAGAACGTCGCCCCGGCCGTCCTGGAGGACCAGGTCCGCGCGCACCCGCTGATCAGCCAGTGCGTGGTGGTCGGCGACCGGCAGCCGTTCATCGCGGCGCTGGTCACCATCGACGAGGAGGCGCTGCCGAAGTGGCTCGCCGCGCACGACCGGCCGGAGACGGCCAGCGCCGCCGAGCTGCGGGACGACGAGGCGCTGCGAGCCGAGGTGCAGAGCGCGGTCGACCAGGCCAACCAGGCGGTCTCCAAGGCCGAGGCGATCAAGGTCTTCCGGATCCTGCCGCAGGACTTCACCGAGGCCACGGGCGAGCTGACCCCGTCGCTGAAGGTCAAGCGGCAGGTCGTGCACAAGACGTACGCGGCGGAGATCGCCGATATCTACCAAGGCTGACTACGATCCGTCACGTGCCCGCCTCCACACCCAGCCAGCCCCAGACGCAACCCCTCGCCGTCGCCGCGCGCGGGGTCCTGCTCGCGCTGGTCGCCGTCCTCACCCTGTTCGCCACCCGTGACGTCGCCCAGCTCTGGTGGATAGCCCTGCTGGGCGTCGCCGGGCTGCCGGCCGTCCTCGCCCCCCAGCATCGGCTGCTCGGCCCGCTCAGCCGGTTCGCCGAGGTGGTCGTCCTCGGGCTGGCCGCCAGCCAGGTCGCCGCCGACACCCACTTCACCGGCGTGACCGGCGGGCTGGGCGCCTCGGCCGTGCTGCCGTACCTCGCCGTGCCGGTGACCGTGACGGCGCTGCGCCGCCGGTTCGCCGAGGGCGCCGCGCTGCTCGCGGTCGCCGCAGCCACCCTGCTGGTCGCCGGCGCGCTCACCGAGGTCGACGGCGGCCGCCAGCTCACCCAGCCCGGCTACCTCGCGGTCTGCGCGCAGTGGCTGATCCTCGCCGGGCTCGGCCTCTACACCGCCCGCACCCTGCAGCGGGTGATGCGGGTCCGCGGCGAGGGCAAACCGCAGCCGTACGCCGAGGCCACCCGGCTACTGACCCAGCTCCGTACGGTCGCCCGCCAGCTGCCCGGGGCCACCCTCGACCCGGGTGGCATCTCCGAGCACCTGCTGGAGGAGCTGCGGGTGGTGGCGAAGACCGACCGCGGCGCCGTGCTCTCCGCCAGCGGCGGCGGTCGGCTGGTGGTGCTCGCCCAGGTCGGTGTGGACCGGGTCGACTGGGAGACCACGCTCGACGCGGACTCGGCGATCGCGGACGCCTGGGCCAGCCAGCAGGCGCAGACCTCGGCCCGCTCCCAGTCCCGCTCGCACCGCGGCGGGGAGGTCTCCGCGCTGATCGTGCCGCTGGTCGCCGGGGTCCGGACGGTCGGCCTGGTGGTGCTGGAGGCGGACGCCGGGCACGCCTACCCGCCGCCGGTGGTGGCCCGGGTGACCGCGCTGACCGGGCCGGCGGCGCTGCGGCTGGAGGCCGCCCTGCTCTTCGACGAGGTGCGGTCGCTGGCCACCAACGAGGAGCGGCAGCGGCTGGCCCGGGAAATCCACGACGGGGTCGCCCAGGAGCTGGTGATGGTCGGCTACGGCATCGACAACGCGCTCGCCACGGTGCACGATGACGCGGAGGAGACCGCCGAGTCGCTGCGGACGCTCCGTCAGGAGGTGACCCGGGTGATCACCGAGCTGCGGCTGAGCCTGTTCGAGCTGCGCAGCGAGGTGGACCGGCACGGCGGCCTGGCCGCCGCGATCGCCGAGTACGCCCGCACCGTGGGCGCGTCCGGCGGCCTGCGGGTGCACCTGTCGCTGGACGAGTCGACCGCCCGGTTGCCCGCCGCCACGGAGGCCGAGCTGCTGCGGATCGCGCAGGAGGCGGTCACCAACGCGCGCAAGCACGCCGGGGCCGCCAACTTGTGGGTCACCTGTGAGGTGGACCCCCCGTACGCTCAGATCGAAGTGTCGGATGACGGTCACGGCATCGGTGACCAGCGCCCTGACGGGCACTATGGTCTTGCGATCATGGCCGAGAGGGCGGAACGTATCCGGGGCCGGTTGGAGATCAGGCCGCGGCAACCCAGCGGCACGACCGTGGCGGTGGTACTTGGCTCCTCGCCCCGGCGCGATAAGGTGCGCGGCAGCACAGCAGCAGAAGGGGAGTAACCCGAGGATGACCACAAGTCCGACACCGGCCACCCGTACCAAGGTCCTCCTTGTCGACGATCACGACCTGATCCGCAAGGGTCTGCGGCACGCCTTCGAGCGGGACCGGCAGTTCGAGGTCGTCGGCGAGGCCGCGACGGCGGCGGAGGGCGTACGCCAGGCGGGTGCGCTGCAGCCGGACGTGGTGATCATGGACCTGCGCCTGCCCGACGGCAGCGGGCTGGAGGCCACCCGAGCGCTCCGCAAGTCCAGCGCGTCGATGGGCATCGTCGTGCTCACCATGTACGCCGGCGACGACCAGCTCTTCGGCGCCCTGGAGGCGGGGGCGAGCGCGTTCGTGCCGAAGACTGCCCCGGCCGACGAGGTGGTGGCGGCCGCCCGGCACGCCGCCTCCTCCCCCAGCGCGTTCACCGCGGCCGACCTGGCCGAGGCGATGAAGCGCCGGCTGGCCCCGTCCGGCCCGCAGCTCTCCCCCCGCGAGGGCCAGGTGCTGCGGCTGCTCGCCGACGGCATGAGCGTGGCGGGCATCGCCAAGCAGCTCTTCGTCAGCGAGTCGACCGCCAAGACGCACATCTCGAAGCTCTACGAGAAGCTGGGCGCGGCCAACCGGGCCCAGGCGCTGATGACCGCGCTGCGGCTCGGTCTGCTGGAGGCCCCGGACGCCCCCAAGTTCTGAAGCTCCGACAGCCCACGGCAGAGGCCCGCGTCCGTCCCGGACCGGGCCTCTCCGGCATTCCGGGCGGCTGCAGCTGCGTAGGGTCAAAGGTCGACCGCGCAGCGACCGCGGTCTTTGCACCGCCACAGCGGGCGGGCAGAATACCGGGTGGCCCACCGGGCCGTGGCACTCACGCGGTGTTGACAAAAAGGGGCAAGGGCATGCAGCGGCCGGACTGGGCACCCGACACGATCGACATCGAGCGTCCCAGCGTGGCCCGCATGTACGACTACTACCTCGGCGGCTCGCACAACTTCGCCGCCGACCGGGCGGCGGCCCGGGCCATGGTGGAAGCCGTACCGGAGGCCCCGCTGATGGCCCAGGCCAACCGGGCCTTCCTCCGCCGCGCGGTGCAGTTCCTGGCCGACTCCGGGGTGCGCCAGTTCCTCGACATCGGCTCCGGCATCCCCACCGTCGGCAACGTGCACGAGATCGCCCAGCGGATCGACCCGGAGTCGCGGGTGATCTACGTCGACGTCGACCCGGTGGCGGTGGCGCACAGCCGGGAGATTCTCCACGGCAACGACCGGGCCACGGTCATCCAGGAGGACCTCCGCCGGCCGGAGGCGATCCTGGGTCATCCGGAGGTCACCAAGCTGCTGGACTTCTCCCAGCCCGTCGCGGTGATGATCGTGGCGGTGCTGCACTTCATCCCGGACTCCGACCGGCCGGAGGAGATCCTCCGGACGCTGCGGGCGGCCCTGGCGCCCGGGAGCCACCTGGTGATGTCGCAGGCCAGCGACGACGGTCGCCGCGAGACCGGGGAGCGGGCCGAGGCGGAGCGGGTCTACCGCCGCACCGACAACCAGCTCTGGATTCGCAGCCGCGCCGAGCTGGCCGCGCTCTTCGACGGCTTCGAGCTGGTGGACCCGGGCGTGGTCTGGGTGCCGCAGTGGCGGCCGGAGTCCCCGGAGCAGGCGGAGAACGCGGAACAGGCGGTCTTCATGGGCGGCGTCGGGCGTCTCGGTGGGTGAGGGGGCCGCCGGGGCCCGCTCCTGCCCCGGCACCTTCGCCCGGGCCTGGGCCAAGGCGGTCGCCGGGACGAGCTACCTGCCGATGACCGAGGCCCAGCTGGAGTCGCTGCTGCAACGGCTCACCGAGCGGCTGGCCGCGGCGATCCAGGCCGAGCCGTTCGACCTGCGGATCGGTCAGCAGGTCGGCGCCGAGCTGGTGGCGGCGCACATCGCCTCGGCGGAGGGGCTCGGCCGGACCGTGGAGGTCATCCAGCTCCGCCTGGTCCGCGACCTCGGGCTGGTCGCCGACGAGGTCGAGGACCGGATGGCCCGGCTGCTGGCCACCGTGGCCACCGGGTACGCCCGCGCCCTGCGCGACCGGACGCTGGACGAACAGGAGTCCATCCGCCGGGCCGCGATGGTGGCCCGGGCGCAGGCCGAACGGGCGCTGCGGGACAGCGAGGCCCGGTTCCGGCACCAGGCCACCCACGACCCGCTCACCGAGCTGCCCAACCGCACCCTGTTCACCGAACGGCTCTCCGCCGCCATCGACGAGCCGGGCCGGGGCGCCGACCGGGTGGGCGTCTGCTTCCTGGACCTGGACCGGTTCAAAGTGGTCAACGACTCCCTCGGCCACCAGGTCGGCGACTCGCTGCTGGTGTCGGTGGCGCAGCGGCTGCGCCGGGCCCTCGGCGAGCACCTGGTCGCCCGGCTCGGCGGGGACGAGTTCGTGATCCTGGTCGAGCGGACCGCCTGCACCGACGACGCCGTCAAGGTCGCCGAGGCGGTCGGCGTGTCGGTGGTCGCGGACGAGGGACCGGCGACGGTCGGGTCCGTCGACGTGCAACCGCCCAGGACGGCGAGCAGGGCGGCGATGGCGGCCGCAGCGGCGGAGGTCCATCTCATGTCGGTCGGACGCGCGCGGGTGCCGCCCGGTTCCCGTCACCTGGGCCGCCTCACCCGAACGGCCAGTGTCCCCGGCAGGAAAGCGCTCGACCTCTTCCCCTTTCCCCGATGTATCGCTATATCTACATGCGTGACTGTCCTCGTCACACTTTCCCCCGTCAGGAGGGCCCGTGAAAAGACCCCTCGCCGCAGTCGGCGCAGCTCTGCTCACCAGTGGCGTGCTGACCTGCGTCGCCACCACGGCGCACGCGGCAACCCCCAGCGCCCCCGCCTCGGAATCCTCCGCCGCAGCCCGCGCGGACAATCTGCTGCGCGCCAACCCCGGCACCGTGCAGGGTGCCGGCGGTGAGGCGTACCAGGTGGTCCGCACGAAGGTGGATGCCAACGGCGCCGCGCACACCAGGTACACCCGGACCTACCACGGCCTGCGCGTGTACGGCGGTGACTTCGTCATCCACACCGCCCCCGACGGCAGCTACGCCGGCACCTCCGTCGGTCTCGCCGCGCCGCTGACCCTGGGCACCACCGCCAAGGTCGGCGCGGCCGCCGCCAGAGCGAGCGCACGCAAGGCCTTCTCCGGCTCGCTCACCTCCGTCGGCGCCCCGGAGCTCTTCGTCGACGCCAGCTCCGGCCGGGGCCGGCTGGCCTGGGAGACCGTCGCCGCCGGCTGGCAGGCCGACCAGCAGACCCCGTCGAAGCTGCACGTCATCACCGACGCCACCAGCGGCGCGGTGATCGGCTCGTACGACGAGATCGAGACGGTCGCCGGCACCGGCAACAGCATCTACTCCGGCACCGTCAGCATCGACACCACGCTCTCCGGCAGCACGTACCAGATGATCGATCCGTCGCACGGCAACGGCCGCACCTGTGACATGAACAACGGCACGTTGACCTGCACCACCTTCACCGACGCCGACAACACGTGGGGCACCGGCGCGAACTCCAACCGGCAGTCCGCCGGGGTCGACGCCCACTTCGGCGCCGCCAAGACCTTCGACTACTACAAGAACGTGCACGGCCGCAACGGCATCTTCGGCAACGGCACCGGCGTGCCGAGCCGGGTCCACTACGGCAGCAACTACGTCAACGCCTTCTGGGACGGTTCCCAGATGACCTACGGCGACGGCTCGAGCAACTCCCGTCCGCTGGTCGCGCTCGACGTGGCCGGCCACGAGATGAGCCACGGCGTGACCGAGAACGTGGTGCCCGGCGGCCTCACCTACTCCGGTGAGTCCGGCGGCCTGAACGAGGCCACCAGCGACATCTTCGGCACGATGGTCGAGTTCTACGCCAACACCACCGCCGACCCGGGCGACTACCAGATCGGCGAGAAGATCAACATCAACGGCAACGGCACGCCGCTGCGCTACATGTACAACCCGTCGCTGGACGGCTCGTCCGACAGCTGCTGGTCGACCAGCACCAAGAACAAGGACGTGCACTACTCGTCCGGTCCGGCCAACCACTTCTACTTCAACCTGGCCGAGGGCACCGGCGCCACCGCGTACGGCACCTCGCCGGTCTGCGGCTCCGCCCCGGCGGTGACCGGCATCGGCCGGGCCAAGGCGGAGAAGATCTGGTTCCGCGCGCTCGACGTCTACTTCACCTCGAACACCGCGTACGTCAACAACACCACCCCGTCGAACACCGCCCGCGCCTACAGCCTCCGGGCGGCGACCGACCTGTACGGCAACTGCTCCACCGAGTACAAGGCCGTCCAGGCGGCGTGGACCGCGGTGAACGTGGCCGGCAGCGACGCGCCCTGCTCATCGACCGGCAACGACTTCTCCGTGGCGCTCTCGCCGACCTCCGGCTCGGTGACCGCCGGTGGTTCCGTCTCCACCACCGTATCGACCGCGACCACCAGCGGGACCGCGCAGACCGTGACGTTCTCCGCGTCCGGCCTGCCGACCGGTGCCAGCGCGTCGTTCAACCCGACCTCGGTGACCTCGGGCGGCTCGGCCACCCTCACCATCGCCACCTCGGCGAGCACCCCGGCCGGCACGTACACCGTGACCGTCACCGGTACCGGCGCGGTGAGCCACTCGGCGAGCTACACGCTGACCGTCAACGGCACCGGCGGCGGCTGCACCAGTCCCGGGCAGAAGCTGGGCAACCCCGGCTTCGAGTCCGGCAACACGGTGTGGGCGTCCACCTCCGGCGTCATCGGCCAGTACGGCTCCAGCGGCCAGCCGACCCACGGCGGCACCTGGAACGCCTGGCTGGACGGCTACGGCACCAGCCACACCGACACGCTCTCCCAGTCGGTGAGCCTGCCGGCCGGCTGCACGAGCTACAACTTCAGCTTCTGGCTGCACATCGACTCGGCCGAGACCACCACCGGCACGGCGTACGACACGCTGCGGGTGCAGGTGCTCAACTCGTCCGGGACGGTGCTGGCGACCCTGGCCACCTACTCGAACCTGAACAAGGCCGCCGGGTACAGCCAGAAGTCGTTCTCGTTGGCCGCGTACGCCGGCCAGACCGTCACCCTGAAGTTCACCGGCGTGGAGGACATCTCGCTCCAGACCTCCTTCGTGGTGGACGACACCGCGGTCAACGTCTCCTGACGTAGCCGTCGCCCCGGCGGGCCCGGCGGCCACCCCACGCGGGTGGTCGTCGGCCGCGCCGTTATGGTCGGCCGGACGGTCGCCGGGCCCCGGTCGCCGTCGGCCCGGAGGGGGAGAACATGTCGGACGCGGAGCTGACCGTCGAGGTGACCGGCCCGGTGGCGACGGTGGTGATCCGGAACCCGGCCCGGCGCAACGCGATGACCGCGGCGATGTGGCGTCAGCTCCCGGTGCTGCTGGACGGGCTGGAGGCGGACCCGGCGGTGCACGCGCTCGTGCTCACCGGCGCCGACGGCACGTTCTGCGCCGGGGCCGACCTCGGCGACCTGGACGAGCTGCTGGACGCCGGGGACGCCAGCATCGCGGTCGCCGCCGAGGAGCGGCTGGCCACCCTCGCCAAGCCGACGGTGGCCGGGATCCAGGGCGCCTGCGTCGGCGGTGGCTGCCAGCTCGCGGTCGCCTGTGACCTGCGGATCGCCGCCACCGACGCCCGGTTCGCCGTACCTCCGGCGCGGTTGGGGCTGGTCTATCCCGCGCCGACCACCCGCCGGCTGGCCCGGCTGGTCGGGCCGTCGGCCGCCAAGCACCTCCTCTTCACCAGCGAGCTGATCGACGCCGAGCGGGCGCTGCGGGTCGGCCTGGTCGACGAGGTGCTGCCGCCCGACGCCCTCGCAGCCCGGGTCGCGGCGCTCACCGCCGCCATCGCGCAGCGCTCCCGGCTGACCGTCGCGGCGGCCAAGGAGATCGTCGACGACCGGGCGACGAGGAACGGATCGCCTGGTGGCACGGGCAGGTCCGGGCCAGCGGCGAGGCCCGCGAGGGGGTTGCGGCGGCCAACGAGCGCCGGCCGGCCCGCTTCGGCTGGGCGCCGCCCGCCGACCGCTGACCCTCGCGGCTCAGCCTCGCGTCGGCGCTGCCGCTCGCCCTCGCCGGTGCCCGGTCCCTTCCACCGTCCGGCATCTCGGGCGCGCCGAGGCAGGGTGGTTGCTGAGCGATATGCCTGAGCGTCATGTGCCCGCGGGGCGGGTGCCCGTGGGCCGGGGGCGGAGTTCGACAGGCCGCCGTGGGCCCGCCAACGTGGGCCCGCCGCAGTGGCGGGCCGAGGGCCGGCGGGCGCCGCGCCGGGGGCGTACCCCCCGACGCGGCCCCCTGTGCCCGCCGGCCGGTCCGTCACCGCCCGGCGAGCGCCGCCCAGCTCGGCGTCACCGGTTCCCGCCGCAGCGGCATGCCCGCCTCGGCCGGGGTCCGGTCGCCCTTGCGCTGGTTGCACTCGTAACAGGCGGCGGTGGTGTTCTTCCAGGTGTTCCGGCCGCCGCGCGAGCGGGGCAGGATGTGGTCGATGGTGCTGGCCGGGTCGTCGCAGTACGCGCAGCGCCGGCCGTCGCGGCGCAGCACCCCCGCCCGGGACCAGGCCGGGCCGGCGCTGAACCGCCAGCGGGTGACCACGTACCGGACCAGGCGGACCACCCGGGGCAGCGGGAAGACCCCGATCAGCTGGTCCGGCTCGGCCTCGTGGATCTCGGCGACCCGCCGGCAGAGCATCCGGATCGCGTGCTGGACGGTGACCCGGTGCAGCGGGCCGAGGTCGGCGTTGACGACGAGGACGGCGTCCACCGGGCACTCCCTTCTCACGACGGTGGTAGGCGGTCCGGACAGCGAAAAGCCGCCCGGTCCGGCGATCGGACGGGCGGCGGGCACGCGTGCGGGCACGCGTCAGTCGGGCCACCCGACGATCGGACCTTCCGCTCGGCAACCGTCGCTGGGCAGCCACGACGGCACGGTGGTGACGTGCGGCTTCGACATCGACGGCTCCCGGAGCGGTGGTTGACCTTGCCCGGTCACGGTAGATCCGCACCGGTGCGGCGGGCAACGCATTTCGATCCGCCGTCGGCCGGCCGGCGGTGGCTCCGGGTCAGCGCCGGCGGCGAGCAGGCCGCGGGGGCGGATCGAGCGGACCGGCTCGGCCGCGCCGCCCTCGGAGCGCAGGATGTGGTTCGCGGCGATGATCCCGGTGGCCGCCGAGCGTTCCATCAACGCGCTCGGGAAGTCCGTCCGGATGCCGTCGCCGGCCAGGTAGAGACCGGCCGCGTCGGTGCGTACCCCGGGCCGCTGGGCATGACCGCCCGGGGTGAACGCGGGTGCCTGCGCCTCGACCCGGGCACGCAGCTCCCGGACCCGCAGGCCGGCCGCCTCCGGCCAGAGCCGGGTCAGCTCCACCCGCATCCGCTCGGCCAGCTCGTCGGCCGGCACGTCCGGTTCGCAGGCGTACGCGTGCAGTTCGACGACCGAGCCGCCGGTGCGCTCCGCCCAGCGGCGCGGCTCGTGCTCCAGCCGGTGGTAGAGGGTCACCGAGTCCAGCGTGGGCTGCCGGGACACCCCGCTGAACACCGCCCGGTCCGGGTGGACGTCCCCGTCCATCCAGTAGCGCGCCACCGCGTACGGCGGACCGGGCGGGCCGAAGGCGGGCATCCGCGCCACCAGCTGCGGCGCCGCCGCGGTCAGGCCGGGGGAGCCCGCGACCAGCGCGGCGAGCGCGGGCGGGTCGACGGCGAGCACCACGTGCCCGGCGGGGTACGACGAGCCGTCCGCGGCGGTCACCCGCCAGCCCCCGGGCTGCCGGTCCAGTCGGGCGGCGGCGACGCCGGTGACCACCCGCCCGCCGTGCTTCTCGACGTGCCGGGTCAGCGGCTCCCAGATCGCCGTGGCGTAGTCCTCGTCCGGGCAGTCGAAGGCCAGCCCCTCCGGGTTGCCGAGCAGATAGAAGTGGAACTGGGCGATCATCTCGGCGGCCGACATCTCCGCCTCGTGGTTGAAGAACGAGTGCGAGAAGACCTCGAAGAGCATCGCCCGCGCCCGGTCCGGCAGCCGCAGCGAGGCGAGCAGTTCGTCCGCCGTCATCCGGTCGAACTCGGCGTAGGTGCGCACCGGGTCGTAGCTGAGCAGCGGCAGCGCGGCGTCCCGGTCCATCGCGCGCAGGTCGGCCAGGCGCAGGCTCGGACTGCGCAGCAGCAGGGCGAGCAGGTTCGTCGGCGGGGCCGGCGGCAGCCTGCCGAACTCCTCGGTGGGCCACTGCTCGCTCAGGATGGGGTAACCGGGGACCGGCCTGAGGAAGCCCAGGCCCGGGTCGACCCGGCGGAGGATGGACCGCCAGTTGTAGTACTGCCGGAAGACCGCGTGGAAGCCGTGCTCGTTGCGCTGCGTCCCGTCCGCCAGGGCCTCCGGCCAGGCGCCCAGCCGACCGCCCAGAGTCGGCGCGGCCTCCAGCACCGTCACCTTCACCCCGCGCTCGACCAGCACCACCGCCGCCGACATGCCGGCGATCCCGCCACCGACCACCACCGCCGTCGTCGGGCGCGGCACGCGGGACGCGCCGCCGCCGCCCGGGTCGACCACGTGCTCGCGTACGCCGATGAGCCGGCCGACCACTTGCGACAATGGCATGGGCACCTCTTCGACGGCGGCGTGTGTCCAGTCTGCCCGGTCACGCCTCCGGCGGCAGCAGACAGCGCCGCTCGCGGTCCGAGGCCGGCCAGACGTACTCCAGGTCGAGCGGGATCTCGCCGAACCGCGGGGCGTAGTGCGCGGGGTCCTTGCGCAGCAGCGAGGAGCGGTGGCTCAGGTGCAGGTCGGCGCGGCCCAGCCAGGGCGGCAGCTCGCCGGCCTCGGCCAGCTCCGCCTGGGTGCGGACGGTGGTGACGCCGCAGGCGGTGGCGAGGTCGGTGACCATGGTGCCGGCGCAGGTGTCCGCCCGGCCCGGCTCGCACCAGACCGCGCACATGTCCAGGCCGTACCGGGTGAGCGCCTCCTCGTAGCCGGCCCACATCTTCACCGCCGGGTGGTTGCGCCAGCCGTAGTCCGGGCGGGTCAGCCCGCGCAGCACCTGGATCGTCTCCACCCGCTGCTTGCCCAGCCGCTTGACGTCCAGCGTCCGGGCGCTGGCCAGGAAATCCGGGTACGGGAGGAACGTCTGCATGCCGCTGCTCTACCCGTCCCGGGGTACGCCATTCCTTCATGATCGCGGGGCTGCGCGCGCTGCGAGCGGTTGACTACCATCCGGGCATGGCCGAGCCCCTGCGCGACCGCGCCCGCCGCGCGACCGGCTGGCGGCTCCGGATGAACGGCGACGACCGTCCGCACTACGTGGTCTGCGGCTCCGACCCGCTCGCCTACTGGGTGGTCAGGTCACTGCTCGCCACCGAGTCGCCCGCCGGGCGGGTCCGGGTCACCCTGGTGGTGCCCGAGCGGCGCCGCTCCGACGGGCCGGACGGCCGCGACATCGAGGGCGTCCAGGTGATCCGGGCCGACCGGCTGGACGAGACGGCCTTCCGCCGGGCCGGGCTGGCCGGCGCGGCCGGGCTGGCCCTGCTGCATCAGGACGACGTGGGCAACATGCACGCCGCGCTCTGCGCCCAGGAGGTCGAGCCGCGGCTGCGGCTGGTGGTACGGATGTTCAACACCAGCCTCGCCAACGGCGTACGGCAGATCTTCCCCGACTCGGCGGTGCTCTCCGACGCCTCCATGGCCGCCCCGGCCTTCGTGGCCGCCGCGCTCGGCGAACTCGCCCCCACCCACTTCCGGCACGCCGGGCGCACCCTCTACGTGGCCCGGCGCGCCGACGTACGCACCGAGGACGTGGTCTGCGGCCTGGCCGTCACCACCGACCCCGACCTGGTGCGGGTCCTCCCGGCGGACGAGGCGGCGGCCGACGTGGTGCTGGCCGAGGCGACCGGGCAGCCGCCGGGCACCGAACTCGCCGCCCGCCGGCTGGTCCGGGCCCGGCGCCGGCGCCAGCCCGTCGCGGTGCTGCTCCGCGCGGTCCGCAGCTTCGCCACCCGCAAGATCGGCGTCGCGGTGATGCTGCTGCTGGCGGTGATCGCCCTGCTCGGCTGGCTCAACGGCCGCGCGGTGGACGTGAGCTGGACGGAGGCGCTCTACCTGACGCTGGTCACCACGCTGAGCGGGCAGGACCCGGACGTCGGCAAGCCGGCCGCCGCGCAGATCATGCAGGTGGTGCTCAACCTCGCCGGGCTGGCGCTGATCCCGTTGATCACCGCGGTGGTGGTGGACGGCATCGTCAACGCCCGGCTGGCCCTGCACGCCGGCCGGATCCAGCCGGACCGCTCCGGGCACGTTGTGGTGGTCGGGCTCGGCAACATCGGCACCCGGGTGATGGCCCAGCTGCACGACTTCGGGGTCGAGGTGGTGGCCATCGACAAGGTCCCCGACGCCCGCGGCGGGGCCCTCGCGCACCGGCTCGGCGTGCCGCTGGTCGTCGGCGACGCGGGGCTGGAGGAGACCCTCCGGGCGGCCTCCGTCGACACCTGCCAGGCGCTCGTCGTGGTCTCCACCGACGACGGGACCAACCTGCGCGCCGCGCTGAACGGCCGGGCGCTCAGCGCCGAACTGCGCGTGGTGCTCCGGCTCTTCGACGGCGACTTCGCCGAACGGATCCAGAGGGCGTTCGGCATCGGCATCTCGCGCAGCGTGTCGTACCTGGCCGCGCCCTCGTTCGCGGCGGCCCTGCTGGACCGGGCGGTGATCGCCACCATCCCCGTCGGCCGGCACGCGCTGCTGGTCACCGAGGTGCCCGTGGTCGCCGGCTCCGCGCTGGACGGTCGCCCGCTCGCCGCGGTGGCCCGCCCCGGCGAGGTACGCCTGCTCGGGCACACCCGGAACGGGCAGAAGACCGACTGGACCGCCGATCCCCGGATGGTGATCTCCGCGGGGGACCGGCTGACGGTGGTGGCCCGGCGGGCCGGGCTGAGCGCGCTGCTCCGCGAGACCGCCCCGCCTCCGGAGCCGGCCCCGGCGGGCGCGCCGGTCCCGCGGCAGCCCGACGAGTGAGCCCGGGTCAGGCGCGCGGGGCGCGGGCGTGGCGGAGGGCGTACCAGGCGGCGCCGAGGGCGAGGACGCCGAATCCGGCGAGCACGCTGGCCGGCGGGAGGCTGACCGCCAGCACCAGGCAGCCGACCAGCCCCAGGGCGGCGAGGAGCTGCACCGGGACCTTGCGGCCCGGCTCCCGGCCGAGGGTGAGCGCGGCGGCGTTGGCGATCGCGTAGTAGACCAGCACCGTGCAGCTGGAGAAGCCGATCGCGCCGCGCACGTCGCCCAGCGCGACCACCACGATCACCACGGCGGCGACGGCCAGTTCGGCGCGGTGCGGCACCCGGTGGCGAGGGTGGACGGCGGCGAGCGCGGCGGGCAGGTCGCGGCGGCGGGCCATCGCCAGCGTCGTCCGGCCCACCCCGGCGAGCAGGGAGAGCAGCACCCCGGTCACCGCCACCGTGGCGCCGGCCCGGACCAGCCAGGCCAGTCCGGGCAGCCCGGCGGCCGTCACCACGTCGGCCAGCGGCGCGGCGGAGGCGGCCAGCCGCCCCGCACCGAGCACCCCGAGCGCGACCACGGCCAGCGCCAGGTAGATCGCCAGCACGACACCGAGCGCCAGCGGCACCGCGCGGGGGATGGTCCGCTCCGGGTCGCGTACCTCCTCGCCGAGGGTGGCGATCCGGGCGTACCCGGCGAAGGCGAAGAAGAGCAGGCCGGCGGCGGTCAGCACGCCCGGCACCCCGGTGCCGGCGGAGCCGTCCAGGCGGTCCACCGCGACGTGCGGCGCGCCGGTCACCGCGACCAGGGCGAGCACCGCCAGCACGAGGCCGACCAGGGCCCGGGTCACCGCCGCGGTCTTGCCGATGCCGCGCAGGTTCACCGCGGTCACCGCCACCACCGCGGCGACCGCGACGAGCCGCGCCCGCCCCGGCCACAGGTATGCCCCGATGGTCAGCGCCATCGCCGCGCAGCTCGCCGTCTTGCCGACCACGAACCCCCAGCCGGCCACGAAGCCGGCGAACGGGCGCAGCCGTTCCCGGCCGTAGACGTACGTCCCCCCGGATTCGGGGTAGCGGGCGGCCAGCCGGGCCGAGCTGGTCGCGTTGCACCAGGCGATGAAGCCGGCCAGCGCCAGGGCGACCAGCAGCCCGGCGCCGCCGGCCGCCGCGGCGGCCGGGGCGAAGACCACGAAGACGCCCGCGCCGAGCATCGACCCCAGACCGATGACCACCGCATCGGGTACGCCCAGTCGCCGCCTCAGTCCGTCCATGGGCGCAGGTTAGGGGACCGAGGTGAACGGGCGGTCCCAGGTGCGTAACCGGCCGGGCAGCGGAAGGTGGTCCCAGGGCGCCCGGCGCAGCAGCCGGTCCAGCAGGAGCCCGAGCAGCAGCCCGGCGACCGAGTCGGTCAGCCAGTGCCAACCCAGGTAGGTGGTGGTGCAGAACACGATCACCGGCGGCAGCACGCGGACCGCGGTGATCAGGTGGTCCGGTACAGGGCGGTGCAGGGTGCGCAGCAGCGCGGGAAGCAGCAGGGCAAGGATCCCGTACCAGACGATCGAGTTGGCCACGTGCCCCGACGGGTAGGACACCCCGTACGGGCCGTCGGTGTGGAAGATCTGGACAGTGTCCGGTTCCGGCAGGTAGGGCGGCTTGACGCTGGCGGTGGGTGCGGCCCGGTCGGACCAGAGCTTCAGCGGCCCGATGGTCAGGACCGTCAGCACGAACGCCGCCACCGGCGGTAGCACCGGCCGGATCGACCGGAGGCGGACGGCCACCAGCACGCCGAGCCCCGCCGCGAGCAGGGTCAGCGGCGTCCCCTGGCCGAGATAGTTGAGCACCCGCGCCATCCAATACGCCGCCGCCGGCCGGTGCGCGTCAGCCCAGTCGGCGACCGCCCGGTCGAGGCCGAGGAACTGGCCGGCGGCGAGCGCGACGGTCAGCCCGACCAGGGCGGCGAGCAGCAGCGCGTCCCACCACCAACCGGCCGGCCGGACCGGTCGGAGCCGCACCTGGCCGCGTACCCCCGTGGTCTCCCGCACGCGACCACGCTACCGGCCGCGGACGGCGCCGGACCGGCGCGGGCGTCGGTGGCTGTGTGCCCAGCCACGAAGGGAAGCGCTCGGGCGGGGCGGGCGGCACACTTGTCCCCGTGCGGATCACCTCGGCCCTCGTCGACCCGGCGCTGCTCGACCTCCCCTGGTCGACCCCGCTCGAGGAGTGGCCTGCCGAGCACCTGGTCGCGCTGCCCCAGGGCATCTCGCGGCACATCGTGCGCTTCGTCCGCCTCGGCGAGTACGTCTACGCGGTGAAGGAGACCGGCGAGCGGGTGGCCGAGCGGGAGTACGACCTGCTCCGCGCGCTGGAACGGATCGACTTCCCGTCGGTCGAGGCGATCGCGATCGTGGCCGACCGGCAGACCGACGACGGCGAGCCGCTGGACCCGGTGCTGATCACCCGGCACCTGCAGTTCTCGCTGCCCTACCGGGCGCTGTTCTCCCGCACCCTGCGGCCGGAGACGATGAACCGGCTGCTCGACGCGTTGGCGGTGCTGCTGGTCCGGATGCACCTGACCGGCTTCTTCTGGGGCGACTGTTCGCTGTCCAACACGCTGTTCCGCCGGGACGCCGGCGCGTTCGCCGCGTACCTCGTCGACGCCGAGACCGGCGCCCTGCACAGCTCGCTCTCGAACGGTCAGCGCGGTGAGGACCTGGAGATCGCCCGGGTGAACATCTTCGGTGAGGCCCTCGACCTCGAGGCCGCCGGGCTGCTGCACGAGTCGATCGACCCGGAGGTGGTCTGCGACGAGGTCGTCCAGCGCTACGAGCGGCTGTGGCACGAGATCACCTACGAGCAGCAGATCGAGCGGGAGGCCCGGCACGACATCGAGGGCCGGATCCGCCGCCTCAACGAGCTGGGCTTCGACGTCGCCGAGGTGGCCATGTCGACCGCCGACAACGGGCGCTACCTGGTCCGTCCCAAGGTGGTCGACGCCGGGTACCACACCCGGCGGCTGATCCGCCTGACCGGCCTGGACGCGGAGGAGAACCAGGCCCGCAAGCTCCTCAACGACCTGGACGCGTACCGGGTGGAGAGCGACCTGACCGACGAGCAGCAGGCGGCGCACCGCTGGCTCACCGAGGTCTTCGAGCCCGTGGTCCGGGCGGTGCCCGCCCACCTGCGCCGGAAGCTGGAGCCGCAGGAGCTCTTCGCGCAGATCATCGAGCACAAGTGGCTGCTCTCCGAGCGGGCCGGCCGGGACGTCGGCATGGGCCCGGCGGTGCAGTCCTTCCTGTCCGATGTGCTGGTGCACCGCCCGGACGAGCAGGCCGTCCTCGGCGTCGAGGTCCCCGCCGCCGGCTGACGCGCGCCCGCGGCGACCAGCTCGGGATCGACCGTCCGTCCCGGCCCACCCGAAGGTGGGCGGTCCGGTGCCTACGAAGCTGATGTCGTGAATGGATCAGACCGGTCCGGAACGGACGGTGATTCACTTGCGACATCAGCTTCGTAGCGTCCGAGCGGTAGGTTCCCCGCTCGGTGCCCGGAGCGAGGCCCGGGTCACTCCACCCAGGAGCCGGCGCGCATCACCCGCACCACGTTCAGGTCGTCGTCGAGGACCACCAGGTCCGCGCGGAGGCCCGGCTGGAGCGCGCCGACCCGGTCGCCGAGGCCGATGGCCCGGGCCGGGGTGGTGGCCACCATCCGGCAGGCGTCCGGCAGCGCGACGCCGGCCGCCACGGCGTGCCGCAGGGCGGCGTCCATGGTCAGGGTGCTGCCGGCGATCGCGCCGCCCCGGGCCAGCCGGGCCACTCTGTCGGCCACGGTGACCTCCTGACCACCGAGCTCGTACTCGCCGTCGGGCATGCCGGCGGCGGCCATCGCGTCGGTGATCAGGGCGGCCCGGTCCGGGCCGGCGACCGAGGCGGCGAAGCCGAGCATGCCGTCGTGCAGGTGGACACCGTCGGCGACCAGCTCGCAGACCACGTTCGGCGCGTCGAGCAGGGCCACCACCGGCCCGGGCTCCCGGTGGTGCACCGGGCGCATGCCGTTGAACAGGTGCGTGCCGACGCTCGCCCCGGCCGACACGGCGGCCCGGGTCTGCTCCCAGGTGGCGTCGGTGTGGCCGACGGCGGCGACCACGCCGTGCGAGACGAGCAGCTTGATCGCGTCGAGCGCGCCGTCCCGCTCCGGCGCCAGCGTGACCATCCGGACCGCGCCCGCGCCCACCTCGATCAGCTCGGCCAGCTCGTCGGTGGACGGGTCGCGGAGGAACTCCGGGTTCTGCGCCCCGCAGCGGTTCGCCGACAGGTACGGCCCCTCGAAGTGGATGCCGGCCAGCACACCCGCGTCAACCAGCGGGCGGTAGGCGGCGGTGGCGTCCCGCATCAGCGCGAAGGGGGAGCTGACCAGGCTGGCCAACAGCGATGTGGTGCCGTGCCGCAGGTGGAACGCGGCGGCCGCACGGGCCGAGTCCGCGTCGCCGGTGGTGAAGCTGTGCCCGCCGCCGCCGTGGGTGTGCATGTCCACGAAGCCGGGCACGATCCAGTGCCCGTCGCGCACCGACGGGTACTCGGCGACCGCCCGGATGCGGTCGCCGGCGATCTCCACGCAGCCCTGCCGGATCACGCCGTTCGGGGTCACCACCTTGCCGTTCACCCGCAGGTTCATCAGGTCTCCTCCTCAGTCCGGGTGGGCGGGTCAGGGCCGGGGTCGGGCGTCCAGGGCCAGCAGCGCGGCGCCGAGGCAGCCGGCCTCGTCGCCCAGGGCCGCCGCGACCAGGCGTGGCTCCCGGTGGAACGTCAGTCGCTCGCGCAGCGCCCCACGCAGCGGGTCCAGCAGCCGGGGACCGGCCTGGGCCAGCCCGCCGCCGATCACGATGGTCGCCACGTCGAAGAGGGCCTGCCCGGTGGCCAGCCCGTCGGCGAGCGCCTCGACGGCCTCCCGCCAGACCCGGCCGGCCAGCGGTTCACCGGCCGTGGCCCGGTCCGCCACCTCGGCGGCGGTCGCCGGGTCACCGGCCAGTTCCGCGTACCGGCGGCCGATCGCGGCGGCCGACGCCACCGCCTCGAGGCAGCCGGGGCGGCCGCAGCCGCAGCGCGCCGTCGGGGCGTACCAGGATGTGGCCGATCTCCCCGGCGGCGCCGTGCGCGCCGACGGCGGCCGACCCGTCGACCACGTGGGCGGCGGCGATGCCGGTGCCGATCGCGACGAAGAGCACGTGGCCGCTGCCCTGCCCGGCGCCGAGCCGGGCCTCCGCCAGGCCCCCCACGCGCACGTCGTGGCCGAGCGCCGTCGGCAGGCCGAGCCGCGCCTCCGCCAGCTTCCGCAGCGGTACGTCCCGGAAGCCCACGTTCGCCGACCAGACCGCCACCCCGCGGGCCTCGTCCACCACCCCCGGTACGGCGATGCCGCAGGCCACCGGCGTCAGCCCGTCGGCGCGGGCCTTGCCGGCCAGCCCCTCGGCGACCTCCAGGACCGTGTCGACCACGGCGTCCGGGCCGCGCCCGGCGTCGGTGGGGTGCCGTTCGGCGTGCACCACCGCGCCGTCCGGGCGGACCAGGGCGCACTTCATCCCGGTGCCGCCCACGTCCAGCGCGACGACGACCTGGGTGGCTGCGGTCACGCGAGGACCACGGAACGGGTCAGGTGGCGGGGCGCGTCGGGGTCGAGGCCGCGGCTGGTGGCGAGCGCGACGGCGAACCGCTGGGCCAGGATCAGGTCGGCCATCGGGTCGACCGGGGTACGCCCGGCCGCCCAGCTGGTCAGCACCGTGTGGCAGCCATGGGTGCGGCTGTGCACGAACGCGGCCCCGGTGGCGGCGACGTCCTCGGGCAGCCCGTCGGGGATCGGCCCGAACGCCCAGACCAGCCGGCCCGGGGCGGCCACCGAGATCGGGCCGTGCCGGTAGTCCATCGCCGGGTACGCCTCGGCCCAGAAGGTGGCCGCCTCGCGGCACTTCAGCGCGGCCTCCTGGGCCAGCCCGACGGTCCAGCCCCGACCGAGGAAGGTGACCTGCTCGATCCCGGCCGGGTCGATCGGCAGCGGGGCCCGGACGGTCACCTCGGCGTCGGCGGCCAGCGCGCCCACGTTGTCGCCGAGGTGGGCGCGGAGCAGCGCCAGCGCGGTGGTGGCGAAGCGGGTCTGCACCACCGACCGCTCGTCGGCGAAGGGCATGGTCACCGCCGCGTCGGCCAGCGCGACCGCCGGGGAGCCGGGGTCGCCGACGAGCACCGTCGTGGGCACCTGGCCGCGCAGCGCGGACAGCAGCTCCAGCACCTCGGTGGTGGTGCCGGAGCGGGTGATCGCGATGAGCCGGTCGTAGCGGCGGCCGGCGGGGAACTCGGAGGCCTGGAAGGCGTCGGTCTCGCCCTGACCGGCGTGCTCGCGCAGCCCGGCGTACGCCATCGCCATGAACCACGACGTGCCGCAGCCGACGACGGCGACCCGCTCGCCGGGGCGCGGCAGGCGGTCGGCGACGGCCGGGGCGACCTGCGCCGCCTCCCGCCAGCAGTCGGGCTGGCTCGCGATCTCCGCGTGCACGTGTGCCATGACAACTCCTCGCAGGGGAGACCGTTGCGCAATGCGGCTCGTTATGGCCGTCTTTCGCGCGTTATTCTGCGCGAGCCCGGGCGGCCCTCGCAACCAGCTCCCAGATCGCGCAGCCCAAGGTTTTGCGTACCGGCAGTTTCGCGCACTACTGTGCACGCAATCAATCACCCTTCGTGCAGAGTCTCTGGAGGCCCCCGCGGTGGACCGCTACGCCCGATGGAACGCGCTGCTCGAGATGCTGACCGACAGCGGTCGGGTCAGCGTCGAGGAGGCAGCCGGGCGCCTGGACGTCTCCCAGGCGACCATCCGGCGTGACTTCGACCAGCTCGCCCAGCAGCAGATGATCACCCGGACCCGGGGCGGCGCGGTGGCCAACGGCGTCTCGTACGACCTGCCGTTGCGCTACAAGACCGCCAAGCACTCGGCCGAGAAGCAGCGGATCGGGGCGGCCGCCGCGGCGCTGGTGACCCCCGGGACCGTGGTCGGCCTCAACGGCGGCACCACCAGCACCGAGGTGGCCCGGGCCCTGGCCGTCCGGCCGGATCTGAACACCAGCGCCGAGGGCGCCCAGCTCACCGTGGTCACCAACGCCCTGAACATCGCCAACGAGCTGCTGGTCCGCTCGCGGATGAAGGTGGTGGTGGCCGGCGGCGTGGTCCGGCCCAAGTCGTTCGAGCTGGTCGGCCCGCTGGGTGGGGCGCTGCTGCGCGAGGTGACCCTGGACATCGCCCTGCTCGGCGTGGACGCCATCGACCCGCAGCTCGGCGCCGCCGCCCATCACGAGGGCGAGGCGGCGATGAACAACCTGATGGTCGCCCGCGCCAAGCGGGTGGTGATCATCGCGGACTCGTCCAAACTGGGCGGTCACGCGTTCGCCCGGATCTGCTCGGTGGACCGGGTGGAGACCCTGGTCACCGACTCCGGCGCGGCCTCGGCCGTGGTGGAGGCGTTCCGCGACGCGGGCGTGCACGTCATCTGCGCCTGAGGCGGAATCCGGGAAATCCCGATGCATACCCGGTATTGTCTCTCGCTGCATACCGCGTATGGTGTCCGCTGTCACCATCACACATCGGGGGAGGTCAGCTTGTCGGCTGTCCTGGAGATAGCAGGTCTCCGCAAGACGTACCGGAGTCGCCGGCGCGGGGTACGGCACGCGCTCGACGGCTTCGACATGCGGGTCGAGGCGGGCCAGGTGCACGGCTTCCTCGGCCCCAACGGGTCGGGCAAGACCACGACCCTGCGGACGCTGCTCGGCCTGATCCGGCCGAACGGCGGCCGGATGGCGATCCTCGGCCACGAGGTGCCGCAGGCGCTGCCGGTGGTCGCCGGCCAGGTCGGGGCGATCGTGGAGAGTCCGCAGTTCTTCCCGCACTTCTCCGCGCGGGACACCCTCGGCCTGCTCGCCGGAGCGGGGCAACTGCCCCGGCAGCGGGTCGACGAGGTGCTCGAGCTGGTCGGGCTCCGCGACCGGGCCGGCGAGCGGGTGAAGACCTACTCGCTCGGCATGAAGCAGCGGCTCGCGGTCGCCTCCGCGCTGCTCAAGAACCCCAAGCTGCTGATCCTCGACGAGCCCGCCAACGGCCTCGACCCGGGCGGCATCCGCGAGATGCGCACCCTGATGCGGGACCTCGCCGCCGCCGGCATGACCGTGGTGCTCTCCAGCCACATCCTCGGCGAGATCCAGCTCATCTGCGACTCGGTCACCATCATCTCGCTGGGCCGCCGGGTCGCCTTCGGCCCGGTGGAGCAGGTGCTCGCGGAGCACTCGCAGGGCGCGGTCCGGGTCCGCGTGGAGGCGGTCAGCGACCTTCCGCAGGCCGCCGAGGTGCTCACCCGGGCCGGGGTGCGGGTCGCCGCCGAGCCCGACCACCTGATGCTCGCCGGCGTCGACAAGCCGGCCACGGTCAGTCGCCTCCTTGCCGAGCAGGGCCTGTACGTCAGCGAGCTGGCGCCGGTCGCCGTCGACCTGGAGAGCGTCTTCCTCGAACTGACCGCCACCGCGCCGGTACCCGGCCAGCACCGGCAGGTCGACCAGTCCACGAAGGTCGGTGAGCCGGGCGTCGGCGGCACCGGGGGAGGTTTGGGCGCATGAGCCTGTACGTCACCGAGCTGCGGCGGCTGGCCAAGCGCCGGCTCACCCGGCTGCTGCTGGTGCTGCTCGTCCTCGGGCTGGCCGGCATCGCCACCGCCTTCAGCTTCTCCAGCCACAAGCTCTCCCCCACCGTGGTCGCGGAGGCGCAGGCGAAGTCGGACGCCGACTACCGGCAGGCGGTGAAGGACTGGGAGAAATCGGTCGCCGACTGCGACGCCGCCGTCGCGCGCGGCGAGAAGACCGAGGACCGGTACGGCCCCGACTGCGGCCGGCAGTGGCAGCCGCAGCCGGAGATGTTCGACCCGAAGTGGAACCTGCCGTACCAGTTCGACTTCCGCGGCGAGTTCGGAAACTTCATCGCCGTCTTCGCGGGCGCCGTCGCGCTCTTCGCGTTCCTGGTCGGCGCGTCGTTCGTCGGAGCCGAGTGGAGCTCCGGCGGGATGATGAACCTGCTGCTCTGGCGCCCGAAACGACTGGCCGTGCTCGGCACCAAGCTGGCCGCCGTGCTGACCGCCGTGCTCGGCGTGAGCGTCGTGCTCGGGGCGCTCTGGACGCTGGCCTTCTGGCTGATCGGCACGTACCGGGGCAGCACCGCGAAGATGACGTCCGGGGTCTGGCAGTCCACCGCCATCAGCGGCGTCCGGGCGCTGGCCCTGGTGCTGGCGGTGGGCGCGGTGGCCTTCGCGCTCGCCTCGCTCGGCCGGCACACCGCGATGGCACTCGGCGCCGCGGTCGGCGTCGGCGTGATCAGCGAGGTCGGCATCCGGATCGCCGTCGCGATGGCGGGGGTGCGCTTCGGGGACCGCTACGTCCTCTCCACCTACGCCCTGGCGTGGTTCCAGAAGCAGTGGAAGCTGATCGACTACCGGTCCTGTGACTTCGCGCAGGGGCAGTGCAATCCGAAGGAGATGCTGATCACCTGGCAGGACTCCGCGCTGGTGCTCGGGTTGGGCGGTGCCCTGGTGCTGATCGCCGCCTTCTGGACGATGCGCCGCCGGGACATCACCTGACGGTGGTCGCCGCGGACGCCGCGTCCGATGCGCTCGGGGCGGGCCCTGGTTAGGCTGGGGTCCCCCCCGGTCGGCGCCACCGCGCCGGCCCCC
>NZ_JAEVHJ010000060.1:0-27193 GCF_016802855.1 Micromonospora sp. ATA51
CCGGGGCCGGCAGGCCCGGCACCGGCCCGACCGGGTTCCCGGTGAACCGCACGGCGGCGGCCGCCGGCGTCGGGGCCGCCGACACCGGGGCCGGCTGGCGGCTGACGCTGCGGGCCGACGGGCGGCAGGCCAGCCTGGACCGGGCCGCCCTGCTGGCCCTGCCCCAGCACACCGCCCGGCTGCCGATCGCCTGCGTGGAGGGGTGGTCGACGCTGCAGACCTGGACCGGGGTACGGCTGCGCGACCTCGCCGCGCTGGTCGGCGCGGGTCAACCCGGCTCCGCCCACGTCCGCTCGCTGGAGAAGGCGGGGCTGTTCGCCCAGGCGACGTTGCAGGCCAACCAGGTCCTCGACCCCGACTCGCTGCTCGCGCTGCGGGTCAACGGGGTGGACCTCACCCCGGACCACGGCTATCCGGCGCGGGTCATCGTCCCGGCGCTGCCCGGGGTGCACTGCACCAAGTGGGTGGCGGAGATCGAGTTCCGGGGGCGTCCCGATGCGTGACCTCACGGCGCGTTTCCGGACGGCGTACGGGGCGCCCGGGCGGCACCTGCTGCTGCTCGTGGGCTGCTTCGCCGTCGCCGGCTGGGTGGCCCTGCGGCTGGCCGGGGAGGCGACCGCCGGGCGGATGCTCCTCTGGTTCGTCGGCGCGGCCATCGCCCACGACTTCGTCCTGTTCCCGGTGTACGCCTCGACTGACCGGGCGCTGCGGGCGGCGGTGGGCGAGCGACGGGCCCGGCCGGCGGCCGGACCGTCGCTGCTGAACCACCTGCGCGTGCCGGCGCTGGCCGCGGCGCTGCTGTTCCTGGTCTACCTGCCCGGCATCCTCCGGCAGGGCCGGGCGACCTACCTGGCCGCGACCGGGCAGGACCAGCAGCCGTTCCTCGCCCGCTGGCTGCTCGTCAGCGCCGCCCTCTTCCTGGCCAGCGGGGTCCTCTACGGGTTGCGGCGGTGGCGGGCGCGGAGAACGTGAGCCCGACCCCGACTTTAGGTGACCGGGTCGGGGCACCGGCGACGCGTCCAGGTGAGCCGGCGGTTGCCGCCACGGGGCGATCGACGCGGCCGCGATTGCCGCCGAACGGACGACATGGTGGGCTGCCGGGGAGGTGACATGATGTGCCGGCAACGGCTGTTGCCTGTCCAGCGAAGGGTGCTGCTGCCGGATGACGCACTTCGAGACCAGGACGTCAACGGAACCCGGACGGATGGTCGTGGCGTTGGTCGGCGAGTGCGATCTCGCTGCCCGCGACAAGCTGACCACCCCCCTGCTGGCCGCCGTGGCGAGCGCGCCGGTCGTCGTCGTGGACGTGGCGGCGCTGACGTTCCTCGACTCCACCGGCATCCACTCGCTGGTCACCGCCCATCACGCCGCCCGCGCGGCCGGCGGTCGGCTGCACCTGGTCAACGCCACCGGGATGGTGGCGAACGTCCTGGACCTCACCGGCGTCGGCGAGCTGCTGCGTCCGTCGACCGCCGACCACCGGCCCGAGCGCTGAAGGCCGGTCCATCGGCTGGGGGCCGCTGCCGTGTCTGAGCAGGGGGCCGTCGTCCCCGCCAACCCCGAAACCAGGTCGTACGCCGAAGCGGGCGACCTGGCTGCGGTCCGCGCCTTCGTCTGCGCAGGGGCGATGGCCCGCGGCCTGCCGGCGCCTCTGTAGGTCGTCGACCAGGGGTCGATGCGCGCGTTGGGCCGGCCGATGCCATCGTCGGACGCGGTGCGAGGCCGTGGGTTGGCGATCGTGGAACGCATCTGCGACGAGGTGTCCATCTCCGCGGGCCCAGACGGACCGTGGTGCGGATCCGGCTGGATCTGTGACCTGTCAGGGCAGGACGCGGACGGCCAGCGTGCAGGTGTCGTCGTCGGGGCTGGCGTAGTGCAGCAGACCGGGCAGCCGGACCAGCATCTCGTCACCGGGCAGGGCGGACAGGTCCGACAGGGCCCGCCGCACCCTGCCCAGCAGGTCGTCGGCGCCGCCCGACCGCCGTTCCACGAGCCCATCGGTGTAGAGGAGCACCAGGTCGTCGACTTCCAGGCGGGGGCTGACCACCGGGTATCTGGCGCCGTCGTCGGCGCCCAGCAGCAGTCCTGACGGCCGGTCGAGCGCGGCGGTCGTCCCCGCCCGGGCCAACAGCGGCGCCATGTGTCCGGCACGCGTCCAGGACAGCAGCCTGGTCGTCGGGTCGTAGCGGGCGATCACCGCGGTCCCGGTGATCGCCAACTGCCGGCAGAGGTGGTTCAGATGGCCGAGCAGCGTCCCCGGATCACGGATGCCGATCGACAGCCACGCCACCAGGGCGAACCTCAGGTGCGCCATGCCGCTCGCCGCCTCCAGCCCGTGGCCGGCGACGTCGCCGACCGCGAGCGCCACCTGCCCGTCCGGCAGCGTCTGCGCGTGGTACCAGTCGCCCCCGACCCGTACGGCGCTCTCCGCCGGCAGGTAGCTGACCATCGCCTCGAGACCCGCCAGCGGGAACGGCTCCCGGGGCACCGGCTGGATCAGATTCTGCAGCTGCCCGGCGAGACGGTGCTCCGCCAGCGCGGTCATCTCACGGGTGTGCAGCTGGTCGCTGAGCTGCTCGATGGCGGTACGCGAGTCCACGCGCGCCGTCACGTCCTGCACCACCGCGTAGATCTTCAACGGCGCGCCGTCGGCGTCCCGGGCGGTGTCGGAGAGGATCCGCAGGTACTTCACCGACGTACCCGCCCGGAACCGCACCGTCACGTCCGACGTCGCCCCGCTGTCCAGGGTCTGCCAGGCGGCTTCCCGCAGCCCGAAGTCCTCGGGGAAGAGGGCCGCAGCCTGCTCCGCCCGGGACAACGGGCCCAGCGCCGGGTCCCGGGCGAAGATCCGGTACATGCCGGGTGACCACTGGCTGCGCCCGGTGGTCAGATCGTACTCCGCCCAGCCGAGGCTGCCCAGCAGTTCGGCCTTGTCCATCCGGCGCTGGTCCTCGTCCAGCCGCTGCCAGCAGACCAGCAGGCCACCCAGGACCCGGTGCACGCTCACGTCGAAGAGCGACTCGGCGATGACGCCGGCGCGCTTCTCCTCGTACCGGAAGTCGGGCAGTTGGCCGGGCTGTCCGGTGAACATCACCTGGTGGTACAGCTGCCACAGGGGGCCGCCGACCATGCTCGGGTACAGCTCGCTGAGCCGCCCGCCGACGCGGCTCACCCCCCGTCCGCAAATGTCCGGTCCCCGGCCGCTGGTCGCCTCGATCCGGAAGTCGACGACCTGCCCGTCACTCGTCACCGGCAGCAGCCACGAGCAGCCGGCCGGGATGCCGGACAGGATCTCCCGCACGACCTTCACGACCGGGTCGACCGCCGACGCCGTCGCCGTCGCCGCAGCCTGCTTTCCCCGCGCGCCAGCGTCCGACATGGCAGCAGCGTAACCACTGAACCGCCATCCGCCGATGCGCCGACCGCTTCCGTCACGGGCGGCGGCGGTCACTGCCGTCGGACCGTCCGGTCGCCGTCGGGCCTCCTTCGCCGCGCCGGTTTGCGGTGCGGATCGGCGGGAAGGTGACGCGCGGACGGATTGAGTCAGCCGGGGCGGGTCCGCGGGACGCCGACCGGCGCCCACTCGGGTCGGAGGTGCGGGGTCGGCCTGTCCAGCCGGGACGCCCCTGCGCCCGGCCACCATCATCAGGGAGTTTCGCACCCATGACAGTTGTCGACGGTGATCGGGCCACCGACGAACGTCTCGCCAACCGCGACCAGGTCGGTGGCTCCGTGCTACCGCGTCTGCGGGGCCACCGGTGAACGGGCCGGTGGGTGCCGAGCCGGTCGGCACGCTGGAGCTCGTGCACACGTTCACCGGGCCGATGCCGACCGGGGTGAGCGTGTCGCACACCGGCCGGATCTTCGTCAACTTCCCGAAGTGGGGCGACGAGGTCCCGGCCACGGTGGTCGAGTTGCGCGACGGCGCGGAGGTGCCCTTCCCCGACCAGGAGTGGAACTCCCCGTCCGGCGACGACGACGCCAACGCGTTCGTCTCGGTGCAGAGCATCGTCGTCGACCCGGCCGACCGGTTGTGGGTCGTGGACACCGGCAGTCCGATGTTCCAGCCCACGAAGCCGGGCGGGCCGAAGCTGGTGCGGGTCGACCTCGACACCGACACCGTCGCCCAGGTGATCACCTTCCCGACCGACGTGGCGCTGCCGTCGACGTACCTCAACGACGTCCGGTTCGACCTGCGGCGCGGCGAGGCGGGGATCGCCTACATCACCGACTCGTCGGACTCGGGCCCGAACGGGATAATCGTGGTCGACCTGGCCACCGGCGCGTCCTGGCGACGCCTGCACGAGCACCCCTCCACCAAGGCCGAACAGCTGCGGACGTTCCGGCCGGTGGTCGAGGGTCGGCCGTTCCTGGAACGCCCGCCGAGGGCGAGCCGAAGCCGATCGGCATGGGTTCCGACGGGATCGCCATCGCCGCCGACGGCTCCCGGCTGCACTACTGCCCGCTGGCGTCGCGCCACTGGTACAGCGTCGCCACGGATGCCCTGGCCGACCGGTCGCTCTCCGACGAGGAGGTGGCGGCCACCGTCGTCGACGAGGGCGACAAGGGCGGCGGCTCGGACGGACTGGAGACCGACGACGCGGGCCGCTTCTACCTCACCTCCTACGAGCAGAACGCGGTGCTGCGCCGCCGGCCGGACGGGGAGTACGAGACCGTGGTGCACGATCCGCGGCTGCTCTGGCCGGACACGATGTCGGTGGCGGTCGACGGATACCTCTACGTCACGGCCAACCAGCTGCACCGGCAGGCGAAGTACCAGCGCGGGCAGGACCTGCGGCGCAAGCCGTACGCGCTGTTCCGCACTCGGATCGCCGCCGGACCGGTCCTGTTGCGGCGCTGAATGCGCGACCGGGCGGCCAGACCATCTCAAACACCCTCTTTCAAGGCCATCCGTCGCGCGCGCTCTTCCGTCACCTGCCCGACCGTTGCCCGATGCGCGGGGGTGTCGCGCACGTTCCTCTACTAAAAGCCCGATGCCGGGCCGCCGGACGGGTGGCCGAGTTGCGCTGCGACTTCCCGAAGAAGCCGGTTGATCGACGGGCGCCCCGCTGACGAGCGGCGGTTGCCTCGTCATGACCAAGCTATCCGTGTGGCGCTGGCCCAGGCGGACGATCCGAAGCCGGGGGTGGTCTGTGTCTGTTCGCGGGATGGGCCGGGTGGACTTTTGGCCGATGGTGAGTAAGGTCACCTAGCTGTCGGCACCTGTGCTCCCGGAGGAGGCCAGCGACCGTGGCCGAGAGATCGACCGCTCGTTCCGCCGATGGGGCTGCCCAAGATCACGACGACCCGGCGCGTGTCATAGACAGCTGGATCGGTCGACGGTCGCGGCTGGAAACAAGCGATTCCGACTCGTACTACGAGCAGCAGGAAGCAGCCGCGCCGCAGTGGCGCGAGGATGTGTCGGACCAGTACCAGGAGTCGTACCAGCCCGAGAACACCTACGAGGACCAAGGGCGACACGCAAGGCGGCGGGCACACCCGCAGTACGAGGATGAGTACGAGCAGTACGACGGGGCCCACCCTCAGCACGAGCACGCGTACCGGCGGTCCGACCCACTGGCCTACCCCGAACCGGCGTACTACGAGCCCGATCCGACCCATCAGTACGACGGGCACGACCAGGCCTATCGGGAGGAACGCCGGGCCCAAGAACCGTACGGACCGACCGATGCCAGCTCGGTCCACGAGGACGCCTACGCCGCGCAGCAGGAGAGGTACGCCCAACCGGAGACGGGCTACGCCCACGAGGAGCACTACCCGCACGACGATTCCGCCGGCCGCAACGGGTACCGCCACGAGGAGTCCGACGCGCACGGCCCCGACGCGGACGAGGGCGGGCGGCCCCGAAGGAAGCACAACCAAGACCTTGGCGCCCGCCCACGGCCAGCCAGCCGGCGGCGGCGCTGGCTGATCCCGGTCGGCGGGCTCGCGTTGGGGGCGCTGCTCTGCGCTCTGGCGTTCACGTGGGGGTCGGGTCGACCGCCGGAAGGCGGCCTGCCGGTGTCGGCGGCCACCACCCCGTCGGACCCGTTGGAGGAGCCGGTCACCCTCGCGGAGATACCGTCGACATCGCCAAGTTCCGCGACACCGAGCGGCTCCTCCGCCACGCCCAGCGCCACACCGTCGGTCACGCCGTCCGCCACGCCCAGCGCCACGCCGTCCGTCACGCCTTCCGCCGCGCCGACCCCGACGCCCACCGGGGCCACGCCGACGCCGACCCGGAGCCCGGGCCCGGCCCTGCTCGGCCCATCGAGCAGCCGTGGGGTGGCGAACATGGCTCAGCGGTACTGCGATCGGTACACCGGGGGCTCAGCAGACCCCCGCAACGACGGCCGTTGGCAATGCACGAGGCTGCTCTCCGCGTCCATCGTCGACATGGACGTCGCCTGCCGCGACACGTACGATTCCGGCGCCTACGCACGGACGTCGAACCCCGACGATCCTTACGCCTGGCGGTGCTACCGCTGATCACCCGCGCTTCGGGACTGATGCGCGATCTGTCCGACGCGCCGCTCCCAGCAGGACGGATGCTGGTCGTGCTCACTTGATGGTGGCCCCACCGCGCGCGATCCGAAGGGTCGCCGGCGGTGTCCCCCACGCAAGCTCAACCGCAGCACCACGGGAAGCGCCGCCCACATGTTCGACTGGTTTCTCGGCTGGCCCGCCCGACACAGCCGCTCCTACCGAATGACCGCGACCGGCTCGCGGCAGGCCGAGGAAGCAGAAGCATGAGCGGCCGGTGTCGTCACCTCGCTGGGGCTGCCGGCAATCGCCACGATCGGTTGCCTCGGCACGGCACCGGCCACGGCGGTGCCGGTCGGGTGAGCACCGATGACCCGCGGTGTGGCGCGGGAGGGGCGACCCGATGCACCCGGCGTGGCATCTGAGATCTCCAATTCGGTCCGCAACCTTGTAGCATGCGGCGGACGACGGGCGGCAGCCGGAGCGCAGCTCTGGTACGCCTCGGCGGGCGGCACCGCCGGGTCGGCCGGCCGCGGCGCGGTCAGGCCGGGGCCCGGAGTGAGAGAGGAACCTGCTCGGCGTGTTCCAGGAAACGGACCGGACCCGGATGACCGGCGGAAACTCAATTGGCGGGGCGCCAGGCGCCGACCCGCCGGAGGCGTGGGACGCGGAGCTGGCCAAGGCGGTGCGGCACGTCGCCGTGCTGCGCACCGGGTTCTACGTTGTCGTGCTGCTGATCGCGCTCGGCGGCCAGGTGTCCGGGGCGATGGAACGGCTCGGCATGCCGTGGTACATCGCCCTTCCCGCCGTTGGCGCGTTGGAGTTGGGCGGCGTCGTGGTGCTGGCGAACGCCGACGTACGCCGTCGACTGGGCGAACGGGCGATGCTGTCCCGCGTGCTGTCGGCCGGCATCGCCACCGCCGCGGTCGCCTTCAACTGGCTGGCTCACAGCAACCACCTCGAAGGCGGTTTCTACGCGGGCATGTCCCTGCTCGGTTATCTGGTGTGGCTGATGAACACCGAGAACCAGCGGCGGGACCGGCTGCGCGCCAGACAGCAGCTGCCACCCACGACGCCGGCGTACGAACCGGTCGGGCACTGGTTGCGACACCCGTGGCTGACCCGCCGTGCCTGCTCGCTGGCCAAGGCCGACCCCGGCCTCGGGCTGTACGGCTCGCTCGACGCGGCCCGCGCGCAGATTCGCGCCGAGCGGCGGCAGGCGGCGCTCAACAAGGTGTTGCACCGCAAGATCACCCGAGCGCTGGACGCCACCACCGCGGACATCGCCGTGGCGGTGTACGACCTCGACGAGATCGCCCGGCGGCTGGCCGAGCAGGCGGACTACGACGGGCTCACCGCGCTGATCGCCGCCGATCTGGCACCCGCGCGCGTGCTGGCCGGGAACCTGCCGGCGAATGGCCGCCGCCGGCGGTGGCGTCGGGTCGGTCAACCCGACCCCGTCGCACTGGCCTCGGCCGCGCGGCTGCTCGCCGACGCCCCGGAGCGGCTGCTCCCCCACGCCCCCGACCCGCTCACGGACGCGGCCCCCGTAGCCTCTGCGGCGGACGCGGCCTCCGGCGGCTCAGCGCGGCCAGAGTCGACCGGGGACGCCGCTCGGCAGGCGAACGCCACCGAGCAGGCGGCAGACGGTGCCGAGCGACCGGGATCGGAGCGGTCCCGGGCGGCGACGCGGGACCGTACCGACCGGCAGCTGGAGCGGTCCGAAAGCACGGGCCAGCTCACCTCCACCACGGATCAGCCCGACCCGCCCCGCGCCTCCGACTGGGCCGCGCTGCACGCGGAACTCGCCCCGCTCCTGCCGGCAGCCGCGCCGCGCCGAACGCCGCGCAACACACCAGAGCGGTCGGCCACCAGCCGGGCGGAGGCACCGTCGACCACGACCGCGCCAGGCTCCGTCGCGGAGCCGGCCGACACCGCGCCGCCGGCAACGACCCCCAGCGCGGCACCGATGCCGCGACCCGCGACGGGACGGGCACGTGCGGCCCGGGTCGCCGACCCGGCGGGCGAGCCGGGGCCGATCACGGCAGTCACGCGAGAGCTACCCCTGGTGGCCGGGCGGGACCTGCCGGACCTGGTAGACACCGCGGCGAGCCGTACCACACCACCCGTCGCGGCCCCCGACGCCGTGGAAGGGGCCACCGAGCAGAGATCAGCGTCGCGACCGCGGCAGCGCCGGCGGGACGACGCGGACCCGCGACCGGGCTCGGAGACCGTCCGGCGTCGGTCGAACACCCAGTCGGCCGAGGCCGGTCGACCCTGACCGGAAGATCCTCAACGGCCTGATCAACGAACAGGGCGTGCGCTCGGCCGGGGTGGCCCGGCAGTACTCCGGCACCGCCGGCGGGGTCGAAAACTGCCAGGTCGGGGTGTTTCTGGCCTACCGCTCGGCCAGCGGTCATGGCCTGATCGACCGGCAGTTGCATTCCCCCGCGGCGTGGAGCGACGACCGTGAGCGCTGCCGCGCTGTGGGCATCCCCGACGACGTCGAGTTCGCCACCGAGCCGCAGATCGCCAAAGGCCTTCTGGTGTCGCGGGGTTTCCGGACCGGGCAGGCCGAGCCGAGCGACGCTCGAACTTGCCTCAGTAACCGGTTACAGTGCTCGGACCGCAGCAAGCGAAGGCCTGGAGGTGCCCGGTGACGAACGTCAACGACCAGCAGCCGTCTGCCGCGCGATCCGATTGGGAGGCGCGCATCGCCCGCCGCAGCGATGAAGAGCGCTTACGACCAGGTCCGGAACTGCCGCCTCCGGCGGGGCTGACCGTCGAGGAAGGAGTTGGCCACGTCCGCCTGTCGTGGCAGCCGGTGAACGGCGCCGTGGGCTACCTCGTGCACCGCGCCCCACTGGTCGACGGCACACCGGACGGCGAGTTCACTCCGGTCGACCACCTCGGCGGTGACGTCCTCGCCGTGCCCGACACCTGGTATGTCGACACCACCGGAGAACCGGGCCGGCAGTACGCCTACGCCGTCGCGTCCGTACCGGAGGTGACCCTCACCGGCGCGCTGGGCCAGCCCGTACCGGCCGCCGCGCGGCCGGTCGGGGCCGAGCCGCCCACGGTGTCGCTGCGGGTGGATGCCGCGGCCGACGGGGCGGCCCTGCACCGGCCGTGGCGGCCGATGATCGGTAGCGAGCGATTGTCCCAGCTGTTGTGCCGGGACACCTCGGGTGGCCGGGAGATCGGCGCGGAACTGCTGGCCGCGCTGCGTCGGGTGCGCGACGAGATCAGCGTCGAGGCCGTCCGCGCCCACGCGATCCTGCACGACGACCTCGGCGTCTACCGGGAGGTGGACGGGCGGCCGGTGCACGACTTCCGCCGCGTCGATGAGGTCTATGACCTGCTGCTGTCGGTGGGACTGCGACCGGTGGTGGAGATTGGCTTCATGCCGCGCGAGCTGGCCAGTGACCCGGAGCGCACCGTGTTCGGCTACCGGGGCGTCATCTCCCCGCCCCGGGATTGGGACCGCTGGGCCGACCTGGTCCGCGCGCTCGTGGCCCACCTGCTGGACCGCTATGGCGAGCAGGTGCTCGGCTGGGACTTCGAGGTGTGGAACGAGGCGAACCTGGAGGTGTTCTGGTCGGGCAGCCGGGAGGAGTGGATGCGGCTGTACGACGTCACGGCCCGGGCCGTCAAGGACGTCGACCCTCGTATCCCGGTCGGCGGCCCGTCGTCGGCGGCGGCCGGCTGGGTGGACGCCCTGCTGGAACATGTTGCCACCTCGGGAGCGCCGGTGGACTTCATCTCCACCCACACCTACGGCAGTCCGCCACTGGATCTGCGGCCCACTCTGGCCCGGCTGGGCGTGCCGGACGCGCGGATCCTGTGGACCGAGTGGGGGGCCACGCCCACCCACTTCCACCCGGTCAACGACGGTGCCTCCGCCGCGGCGTTCCTGCTCACCGGGATGCGGTCGGCGGCCGGCCGGGTCGATGCGTTGTCCTACTGGGTGGCCAGCGACCACTTCGAGGAGCTCGGCCGGCCTCCCCGCCTGCTGCACGGCGGCTTCGGGCTGATCACCGTCGGCGGGATCGCCAAGCCGCGCTACCACGCGCTGTGGATGCTCGCCCAGCTCGGCGACACCGAACTCGCGGTGAGCGCCGAGGGGGACGGCGCGGCCGGCCTGGTGCAGAGCTGGGCCAGCCGGCGCGACGACGGCAGCCTGGCGATCCTGGTCTGGAACAGCACGCTCGACCAGTCCAAGCGGGACGGCGACCCGGCGCTGGCCCGTCGGGTCCGGCTCACCGTCGACGGCGCCGCCGGCCGGTCGACGATGGTCACCCGGCTCGACCGCCACCACGGCGACATCACTGCCCTCGCTCAGCGGCTCGGGCTCGGCGACTGGCCCACCGACGAGCAGTGGACGGCCCTGCGCGCCGTGGACACCCTGGCGGCGGAGAAGGTGCAGCCGACCACCGAAGGGGACGCCTGCGTGATCGAACTCGCGCTACCGCAGCCCGGTGTGGTGCTGGTCGAGGTCCCCGCGTCCTGAGCTGGACGACGACCCGGTCTGCGGCGGGAAACCGGCCGCGGACCGGGTCGTCGTCCGCGGCCGGAGCCGGCGGGGCTCCGGCCGCGGATTCACTACTGCCCAGCGGGTACGGAGAACTCCTCCATCCGCATCACCGGGCGCAGGAACCGCTCGGCGCCGCCGCGGGTGAACTCCTTACGCAGGACGTCGCCGCCGTACAGGTTGCCGAGCGCGGCCATGATCATGCCTTGGTCGAGCGCCAGGTACCGCTTCGCGACGGTGCCGCTGCGCACGGCCACCGAATCGTAGAAGCCGCCGGGCCCGTAGCTGTCGAACTGGCTGCGCAGCCGCGCCAGCTCGGCCTGTGCATCGGCCGGCGCGTAGCGCATGGCGAGGAACACCGCGTGCGGGGTCACCACACCGTCGCCGTACGCGGCGGGCAGCGGCTGGGCGGGTCGGCCCTCGCAGCCTGCAAAGCCGTAGTCCACGCTGGTGCGTTCCTCGTCGCTGGTGTAGCCGTTGGTGTCGAGCCCCATGGCGTCCACGCCGTACTCCCGGTAGCCGCCCTGCGGGTCTGAGGCGGGCGAGAAGCCCCAGTGGCCGTACTTCGCGTCGTCCATGCCGTGCGCGATCTGGCCGCGTACGTAGATCGGGTGGTTGCGGGCCCAGCTGTCCGGGCCCCACTGCTCCTCGGGCACGAACATGTCCGGCATGAGCGCCTCGAACATGTCGCCGCCCCAGGTGGGCACGAACTGCAGGCCCTGGTAGCGGTAGGCGCCCTCGAAGACCGGCACACCCAGGTACTCCCGCCACTGACCGACCGGACGCATCTCCTGCCAGGACCAGTCACAGGTGTCGGGGAAGGTACGCCACGGCCCGAAGTAGTGGGCGGGCGGCACCTGGCCGAGGGCGATCGCCACGTAGCTGATCATCCGGGTTTCGCTGTTGAACGACCCGTATGTGTGGCAGGTGTAGTAGACGTCCGGGCCGCGGTGCTGGTAGTTGCCCTTTGTGGAACAGCCCGGGGGCGGCTCGGACCAGAAGCCGCCGCGCATCAGCCCGGCCGGCACGTCCGGCCCGCGCGCCTGTGAGTCGTAGTAAAAGCCGAAGTCCATGGCGCCGAGCAGCGGGTCGGATTTGTGGCGCAGCTCCGGCACGGCGTTGTGGACGATCATCAGGGCGGCGGCGAGCCAGGCATTGTCCACGCTGGACGCGAACGGGTGGACCTCCGAGCCGTTCTCCGGCCAGGTACGCAGCAGTTGCAGGGTGGACGGGTCGTACCAGTTGTAGTACATGCCGGAGTCGCGGTGCCGCTCCAACCTCGCGAGCGAGTCGAGGGCGCGCGAGATACGCCGCACCTGCTCCCGCTCCCCGATGACGTGCAGCTCACGGGCCGCGACCGCCGACCAGATGTACGCCCCGATGTTGGTGGGCGAGGTGTACCGCGCACGGCTGGCGGGCGACAGGTCACCGCCGATGTTGTCGGCGGCGGCGGGTACCCGCCGGCCGGCTGGTTGGCCTGCGCGGGGGCAGTGTTCTGCCGGTTCCAGTTCGCCTCGGCCTCGAAGAGCTTCTCGAGTTCGCCGCGGTCGAGGAAGATGCCGCGGCACTCGCCGCACTGGTCGATGACGACGCCGCTGCGCTCGTACTGGCGCATGTCTCCGTGACACTTGGGACAGGTGAGCTGCATGACACCGAAGGTACCCGGTGGGATCACGCGGTGGCGGTGAGCGCCTGCACCACCTCGTCGTCGGAGATCTCGCGGAAGTCGTCGTAGTACGCGCCGACCGCACCGAAGTCCGGCGGGGTGTCGGGGCAGACCACCTCGTCGGCCTCGGCGGCCAGCATCTCGTACGCCTGCTCGGAGCCGACCGGGACGGCGACGATCACCCGGGCGGCGCCCAGGTGCCGGGCCACCTGCACGGCGGCGCGGGCGGTGGCCCCGGTGGCCAGGCCGTCGTCGACGATGACCGCGGTGCGCCCGTTCAGGTCCAGCGGGGGTCGACCGGCCCGGTAGCGGCTCTCCCGCCGGTCCAGTTCGGCCTGCTCCCGCCGCCGCACCTCGGCCCGGTCGCTCTCGCTCAGCCCGCCGGCGATCTGCTCGTTGAGCACCTCCACCCCGTCGGGGCCGAGCGCGCCGTAGGCGAGCTCGGGCGCCCAGGGCATGCCGAGCTTGCGGACGACCAGCACGTCCAGCGGTGCGCCGAGCCGCTCGGCGACGATCCGGGCCACCGGGACACCGCCGCGGACCAGCCCGAGGACGACGACGTCCGGCTGTCCGGCGAGTTCGCTGAGTCGGTCGGCGAGCACCTGGCCGGCGTCGGTCCGGTCGCGATAGGTGGTCATGCCCTCAGGTTTACGCCCTGTCGCCGGGCTCCGCCCGGCACTTGCGGGGAAAGCCGGTCAGCCGGTGGTCACCGGGGCTTCGGCGGCCCGGGTCGGGGCGAGCGTGAGCGCGGGTGCCCAGACCAGCAGGGCCAGCGGGTAGAGCAGGTAGCCGAAGCGGGTCGAGGGCATCAGCAGGATCGCCGCGAGCAGCCCGTACCCGCAGATCAGCGCGGTGGCGGCGGCGGTGCGCGGCGGACGGCGGACGAGCCGGACGGCGATCGCCAGCCCGACCGCCACCAGCACCGCGGCGGCGAGCACCCGGCCGGCGGGCAGCAGCGTGGCGATCAGGTGGCCGGGGAACGGGGACTGCGCCGGACTGGTCACCAGCCCGTGCCCGAGCGGGAAGCGCAGCACGTTCTCCACCAGGCGTCCCGGTCGACCAGCAGGGTGGGCACGAGCGCGGCCACCGGCAGCCCGACCGCGCCGAGGGCCGTGCGGACGCCGGCCCGGCGGGTGGCCGCCCAGCAGATCAGGACGATCGCGACCGGCCAGGCGAAGAGCTTCAACGCGCCGGCCACCCCCACCGCGATGCCGGCCCGGCCGGGCCGGTCGGCGGCGGCGAGCGTGAGGGCCAGCAGGCAGAGCGCGAGTACGGGCAGGTCGTCGCCGCCGGTGGCCAGGGTCAGCGCGCAGACCGGCAGCACGGTGGCGGCCTGTACGCCCCGCAGCACGGCGGCGTCCGGGCGGCCCGGCGCCGGCGCGGACCGGGCGCGCAGGGTGCCCACGGCCAGGGCGAGCACCAGCGCGGTGGCCAGGGCGAACCAGACCCGGGAGTCGGTCCACCAGGCGTCGACGGCGGCCCGGGGCAGCCCGAACAGCGCCATCCCCGGCTGGTAGGGGGTGTAGCCGAGCAACTGCTCGGCGGGGGGCAGCGCGGCGATCGCGTCGTGTCCCAGGTAGGGGCTGCCCTGTTCGGCGAGCCGGGCGCCGGCGTGCTCGACCACCAGCACCTCCTCCTGCGCCCGGTCGGTGCGCCCCGCCGCCCGCTGGATGCTCAGCACCGCCAACGGCAGCAGCGTCGCGCCGGCCCAGGCGAGGGCGGTCACCGCCACGCGGGCGGAGAGTCCGGCGGCGTCCGGCCGGCGCCACCGGAGCAGGAGCTGGCCGGTCACCGCGAGCGCCGCCGCCAGATAGCCCACGGCGGCGATCGCCCCCCAGGCGCGGTGTGGCGGGAGGGTGGAGGTGGCCGCAGTGACCGCGGCGAAGAGCGCCGACACCGCGTACAGGCCGAGGTCGAGGGCGAGGCCGCCAGCGGCGGAGTCCAGCGCCTGCCAGCGCCGGCGGCTGCGGGTCGTCCGGTGGGGGGTGGCGGTCACGCCGGCCAGTCTCGCAGACCGGGACCGCCGTACCGTCCGGCGCTCGGGGCGTCGGCCCGGGCTGGCCGGTCAGCGCCGCCGGGGCTCGTCGGCGGTCTGGCCGGCGGTGGGCGGGGAGCCGGCCGTTCGCCCACGACCGCCCTGGCGGACGGCCGGGCAGGCGGATCACCGCGCCCGCGTCGTGCAGCGGAGGCGCCAGCATGCCCGGGCGCCCGCCCGCGCCGCGCTGCAGGGCGGCGAGCAGCGATCCGGCGGGCAGCGGCCGGGCGAAGAGATGGCCCTGGCCGGCGACGCAGCCCAGCTCCCACAGCGCCCGCCGCTGCGGCTCGCTCTCCACACCCTCGGCGACCACGGCCAGGTCGAGGCTGCGGCCGAGGTCCAGGGTGGAGCGGATCACCGCGGCGGCCTCGGCGGAGGTCTCCATCGCGGTCACGAAGCTGCGGTCGATCTTCAGCTCGTGCACCGGGATGCGGGAGAGCAGGGAGAGCGAGGAGTAGCCGGTGCCGAAGTCGTCGAGGGCGAGCCGGACGCCCGAGTCGCGCAGCCGGCTGAGCACGCGGTCGACCACGTCGAGCTGGCTGAGTGTCAGCGTCTCGGTCAGCTCCAGCACCAGCCGGTCGGGCGGCAGGTCGTGCGCCCGCAGGCGGGCCAGCACCGCCCCGGGGAAGCGGGCGTCGAGCAGGCTGCGCGGTGAGACGTTCACCGACACCGGCAGGTCGAAGCCGGCGGCGCGCCAACTGCCGGCCGCGATCAGCGCCTGGTCGAGGATCGCCTCCGCGAACGCGGGCAGCAGGCCGGAGCGTTCCACCGCCTCCAGGAAGCGCAGCGGGTCGATGATGCCGTGCGTCGGGTGGTGCCAGCGGGCCAGCGCCTCCGCGCCGGTGACCTCGCCGCTGCCCAGGTCCACGATCGGCTGGAAGTTGACGGTGAACTCGTGGTCGGCCACCGCCCGGGGCAGCTCGCCGTTCAGGGTGAGCCGGCCGAGGTCGGCGGTGTCCCGGGCCGGCGCGTACGTGGAGATCCGCTGGCCGGCCCGCTTGGCCTGGTACATCGCCACGTCGGCGCGGCGCAGCAGTTCGGTCATCCCGCCGGTGGCCGGCGCGACGGCGATGCCGCCGCTGGCCTCCACGCTGATCCGCATGCCGTCCAGGTGGAGCGGCTCGTGCAGGGCGGCCAGCAGGGCGTCCGCCCGGTGCGCGGCGACCGCCGGGGCCGGCAGCCTCCGCAGCAGTACGGCGAACTCGTCCCCGCCGAGCCGGGCCACCAGGTCGCCGGGGCGGGTCGCGCCGCGCAGCCGGTCGGCGACCTGCATCAGCACCCGGTCCCCGGCGCCGTGCCCGAGCGTGTCGTTGACCTCCTTGAAGTGGTTGAGGTCGATCAGCACCAGCGCGCTCACCCCGTCGGCGTGCCGGTCGGTGAGCTGCCGGGTGCCCTCGTCCAGCAGTTGGCGCCGGTTGGCCAGCCCGGTCAGGGCGTCGTGCGCGGCGGCGTGCGCGTGCTCCTCGGCGACCCGGGCCAGCTCGGCGTACGCCTGCGCGTTGCGCACGGCCGTGCAGAGGGCGGAGGCGAACGTCCGCAGCGTGTACCGCTCCCGCTCGGAGAGCTCGACCGGCCCGGCGAAGCGCAACCGCAGCACGCCGAGGTCGACGGCCCGGTCGTGCCCCTCCAGCGCCGCCGGGATGACGGTCCCGCCGACCGCGCTCGGCTCGGCGTCGCCGCCGTCGTGCCGGATGCCGGCGGTGGTGCCGCGCACGGTACGGCCGCCCTCGCGCAGCTCGATCTCGACCTCGTCGGCGGAGAAGAGCTCGGCGGCCTGGGTGACGGCGGTGGTCAGCACCTGGTCCAGGTCGACCACGTTGAGCGCGTCGGTGGTCCGGGCGAGCCGCTGCCAGGCCTGCTGTTCGGTGCGGGTCCGGATCCGGGTGGAGTACGCGAGGTGGAGGCTGAGCACCAGCGGTGGCACGGCGAGCAGCAGCCGGGGGTCGGCGCGGAGGATGAGCAGGGTGCAGACGGCCACGACGAAGCGGACGGCGAACCCGCCGATCCGGAGGTCGAGGTTGCTGCGGAACTGGCGTGAAATCCTGGTGCCCGAAGCGAGGGCGATGACGGGGATCGCGAGGAGGTCGTCCAGGAGGGCGGCGACCAGATAGGCGACGCCCAGCATCCCGATGACGTGTGTTGTCTTCGTCGGCGGCCCCCAGGGCAGGACCGCCAGCGTGGCACCGGCGCCGAAGGCCACGATGATGTTCTTGCTGACGCCGAAGAGCAGCTTTATCCGGGGCAGCCGCCACGAGGCGAGGGCGACGCCGACGCCGGTGCAGAGCACCACCCAGGACGTCGGTGCGATCGCCACGCCGAGGACGATCGCCGTTTCGTTCCAGCTGATGAGGTGCGTCGTGGATCGGATGCGGATCCGCGCCTTGACCAGTGTGCCCAGCGCGATCATGAGCGCCAGCGTCACCAGCGTCGCCACGTCAGCGGACGAGCGGGGTGGCGTGGACACCGAGACGGTCCAGAGCGCCGTGAGGGTCACGCCGGCGGCGAGCACGACGACGAGACCGACGAGCAGCCGGAGCCGCCGATCGGTCTCAATCTCGCGTCGCCTGGTAAGAGTCACACCACTCCCGGCTGACTACTTCACCTCTGGCCGCAGCCTAACGTGCGAGGGCCGCAGGCCCCACGTCGGATTTCAGCCCCAGTCGCTGCCGCGCATGTCCTGCCTCCTTCGACCCCCGACGCTGGGCAATTGTCAGCCCTGCGTCACTTGGTTAGTGAATGGAAGCTTAAGCCAGGAACATCAGCTTTAGGAGGGATATATGTGACATTATTCAATATTAGTCAACAGAGCAGCTATTCATAACTTTCCGTCCATCGGAGCTGTGCGGAGAGCGCCCGCCGCTTTCCTTTCCGTGTCCGATCGACTGCGGAACGCTGTCGTTCTCGCCGTGGGTCCCGACGTGCTTTGTTGCCTGCTGTCAGTGTGCTGCGGAGAGGGCGGGGACTCATCCACGCTTCAGTTCGAGTGTCGGAACGGATCAGGGGAAGTGCCGGGGAGCGCCCCGTCCCCGTGCCCGCTTCCGGTGGCCACGGGAAGTGAGTCGGCAGGGTGAATTCTTCATGATCGACGAGCGTCGAGAAGGTGGCTGCCCGGGCACGCCGGGAAATCGGAGCCGGCGCGCCCGGGGAATGGTCCTCGGCCGACGTCGGGGTGCACATTGCTGCGTGGGTCCTGCCACTCGGAACCACCGAACAACACATTGTGCCGGCGATGTCGTGAGCGCTATCCGGGAACCGGCCGGCCGCCGCCGTGGGACGAGAGCGGCGGCACGCGTCGTACCCGACCGATAGGCTCGCGCCGTGACCGAACCCGCGCAGCTCACCCACGTCGACCGGGCCGGCGCGGCCCGGATGGTCGACGTCTCCGCCAAGCCGGTCTCCGGCCGGCTCGCCGTGGCCGCCGGCCGGCTCCGCACCACCCCCGAGGTGGTCGACCTGCTGCGCCGCGACGGCCTGCCCAAGGGTGACGCGCTCGCCGTCGGGCGGCTGGCCGGGATCATGGGCGCCAAGCGCACTCCCGACCTGATCCCGCTCTGCCACCCGATCGCCCTGCACGGGGTCAGCGTCGACCTGCGACTCACCGGGGACACGGTGGAGATCACCGCCACCGCGCGGACGGCCGACCGGACCGGCGTCGAGATGGAGGCGCTGACCGCGGTGGCCGTCGCCGGCCTCGCCCTGGTCGACATGGTCAAGGCCGTCGACCCGGCGGCCAGCGTGGACGCGGTCCGGGTGCTCCGCAAGGAGGGCGGCAAGACCGGCGAGTGGGTCCGGCCGGAGGGCCGGCCGTGATCCGGGCCCGGGTGGTGGTCGCCTCCAACCGGGCGGCCGCCGGCGTCTACGCCGACACCAGCGGTCCGCTGCTCGTCGCCGGCCTGCGCGAGCTGGGCTGCCAGGTCGACGAGCCGGTCGTGGTGCCGGACGGCGACCCGGTCGGCGAGGCGCTGCGCACGGCCCGCGCCGACGGGGTCGACGTCGTGCTGACCAGCGGCGGGACCGGCATCACCCCGACCGACCGGACGCCGGACGTGACCCTGGCGCTGCTCGACTACGAGATCCCCGGCATCGCCGAGGCGATCCGGGCGCACAGCCGGGACCGGGTCCCCACCTCCGCGCTGTCCCGCGGGGTGGCCGGGGTGGCGGGCCGGATGCTGGTGGTCAACCTGCCCGGGTCGACCGGCGGCGCGAAGGACGGGCTGGCCGTGCTGCGGCCCATCCTCACCCACGCCGTCGACCAGCTCCGCGGCGGCGACCACTGACCGGGCGCGCCCGCCGGGCCGGCGATAGGCTCGCCGGATGAGCACGGAAACCGCAGCCGCGGCGGCCCAGGTCGCCGCGCCGCCGCCGGCCGGCTGGGAGGAGGCCCGCTCCCGGGTGTACGCCGTCGGCCTCGCCGCCGCGCTTCCCGCCCTCGACCGGCCGCTCGCCGACACCGACGGCCACACCCTCGCCGAGCCGTTGACCACCCGGACGAACCTGCCCGCGTTCCCCACCTCCAGCGTGGACGGCTGGGCGGTGCGCGGCGACGGCCCGTGGGAGGTGGTGGGGCGGGTGCTCGCGGGGAACAGCCCGCCGCCGCTGACCGCCGACGGCACCACCGTCGAGATCGCCACCGGCGCGATGGTCCCCGAGGGGACCGCCGCCATTCTGCGGATCGAGGAGTCCACCCGGACCGCCGACGGCCGGGTCGCCGGCACGCCCCGGCCGGGGCCGGAGTGGCGCGAGCCGGGTGAGGAGGCGTACGCCGGGGAGGAACTGCTTCCCGCCGGCACCCCGGTCGACCCGGCGCTGATCGGGCTGGCCGCCTCCTGCGGTCACGACACCCTGCGGGTCCGCCGGCAGCCCCGTGCCGCGCTGCTGGTCTTCGGCGACGAGCTGCTGACCTCCGGCCCGCCGGCCGCCGGCCGGGTCCGGGACGCCCTCGGCCCGGCGGTGCCCGCCTGGCTGCGCCGGTACGGCTGCCAGATCCGTCCGGCCGACGTGGTCGGCCCGGTGGCGGACACCCTCCCCGCCCACGTGGCCGCCCTGCGCGCGGCGCTCGCCGACGCCGACCTGGTCTGCACCACCGGCGGCACCATGCACGGGCCGGTCGACCACCTGCACCCGACGCTGGCGGCGCTCGGCGCCGACTACGTCGTCAACACCGTCGCGGTCCGCCCCGGCTTCCCGATGCTGCTGGCCCGGCTGGTCGACGCCGACGGCCGGGTCCGGTTCGTCGCCGGCCTGCCCGGCAACCCGCAGTCCGCCATCGTCGCGCTGGTCTCGCTGGTCGCGCCGCTGCTCGCCGGCCTGCATGGGCGACCGATGCCGGCGCTGCCGCTGGCCACCCTCGCCGAGCCGGTGCCCGGCCGGGGCGACTACACCCATCTCGCCCTGGTCCGGCTGGACCGGGCCGCCGGCACCGCCCATCCGGTACGCCACGTCGGCTCGGCGATGCTCCGCGGCCTGGCCGGTGCGGACGGCTTCGCGGTCATCCGCCCCGGCACCAACGGCGAGGCCGGGACGCGGGTGCCGGTCGTGCCGCTGCCGCTGGCCCCCGGGGAGCGGACGTGGTGAGCCCCGCCGGGACGCTGGCCCACGGCACGGTCACCGACCAGCCACTCGACCTCGCCGCCCACGAGGCGGCGGTGGCCGACCGGCGGGCCGGCGCGGTGGTCTCCTTCCAGGGCGTGGTCCGCGACCACGACCACGGCCGTCCGGTGACCAGCCTCGAGTACGAGGGCCACCCGAGCGCCGAGGCCGTGCTGCGGGAGGTCGCCGCCGAGATCGCCGCGGATCCGGATGTGTACGCGGTGGCCGTCTCGCACCGGATCGGCCCGCTGGCGATCGGCGACGTGGCCCTCGTGGCGGCGGTCAGCACCGCCCACCGGGCCGCCGCGTTCGCGGCCTGCGCCCGCCTCGTCGACGAGGTGAAGGCGCGGCTGCCGATCTGGAAGCGGCAGGTCTTCGCCGACGGCACCGAGGAGTGGGTGAACTGCCCGTGATCCGCCGACCGTCCCGGGCCGGGACGGTCAGCGGCGCCCGGTGAGCTGGGCGGCGCGGAGCGGCCGGTCGTGGTAGAACGCCGGCTCGGCACCCGGCCGCCAGGGCAGCGCCGCGACCAGCACGATCAGCGCGATCGCCAGCGAGTTCTCCATCAGCGCGCCGAACAGGCCGTCCTGGTAGTGCGACACCTCGGGCAGCTGGTGCTCGTACGGCCAGATGGGCGAGATCAGGAAGAGCAGGTAGAGCCCGATCGCGGCCACGGCGTGCCGCAGGCCGGTGAGCGTCGGGTACCAGATCGGCGGGCGCAGCGCGTTGACCCCCGGCACCCCGCCGGCCGTCGACGCCGTGCTGAGCCGGGGCAGCAGGCCGCGGCTCGCCTCGTGCCGGCGTACCGCGGCGTCGGCCAGCACGATGATCGCCGGGATGACCCAGACCAGGTGATGCGACCAGGAGATCGGGCTGATCACGTTGGCGGTGAGCCCGACCAGGGTGAACGCGGTCAGTTCGTCGCCGTCGGCCCGGGCCGCGGCGGCCCGGGACAGCCCGAGCGCCAGGACCAGCACCGAGAAGGCCAGCCAGAGCAGGCCGGGCGTCTCGATCGAGTCGTAGAGGCGCGCCAGCAGGCCCGCCAGCGACTGGTTGGGGGTCATGTCCGCCGCGCCGACCCGCTCGGTCTGCCACAGCACGCTGCTGAAGTACGTCCGCGACTCCTCGCCGACCAGCGCGAACGTCCCGAGGGTGACGCCGATCGTGGTGCCGACCGCGGTCAGCGCGGCCCGCCACTGGCGGGTGATCATCAGGTACGCGATGAAGAGCGCGGGCGTCAGCTTGACCGCGGTGGCCAGACCGATCCCGGCGCCGGCCCAGGCGCCGCTGTAGACGAAGCGGGCCAGCGCCGAGTTGGCGGTGTCGTGATGGGTGCCCCGCTTCGCCCGCCAGCGCAGCCCGACCAGGTCCGCCATGACCAGGGCGAAGAGCAGCAGGTTGACCTGCCCGTAGCCGAGGCTCTCCCGGGCCGGCTCGATGGCGACGGCCATCGGCGTGGCGATGCCCACGGTGAACCAGAGGGGCCAGCCCAGCCGGTCCACGATCGGGCGCAGCAGCGCGGCCAGGACGACCGCGACCGCGGCGATGCTGGCCAGCGCGTTGAGCCAGGCGGCGGCGTCCACCGGCAGCCAGGACATCGGCAGCATGACCAGGCCGGCGAAGGGCGGGTAGGTGAATCCCAGCGTCGTCGAGGGTGCGATGAAGTCGTAGAGCTCGTTGCCGCTCGCCCACCACACCACGCGCCGTGGTAGATCTTCATGTCGAAGAAGTTGTACGGCCGCCCGAACGCGCCGATGGCGAGCCATGCGGCGTAGGCGACGGCGGCCACGATGCCGGTCCGTACGACTGTCCTGCGATCGATCCCACGCGTCACGCGGTGGACTGGAGCGAGGCGGTCCAGCCGTCTACCGACGGTCGTCGGCATGGCGGTGCCACCCCCGTACCAAGGTCGTCCTGCCCGTCCAGGTCCTGCACGGAGCCTAGAACGGCGCCTCACGTCGTTGCCTCCCGCGTTATGCGACCGTGTCCGATCCCACACATGTTTTTGACATTTCCACCGCGTTAACGGGTGTCGGGTGGTTCAGGTAATTCGCGGCCTTGCGGGGGGAGGCGGCCGTATCGATGCAGGTCAGCCCGGGAGTCGACGGGCGGTGGCCGCCGACCGTACGGCGATCTTCGTCTCCCGGCGGGCGGTCCGGACGGCTCGCTGCATCGACCGTCGGGAGTGGCCGATCCGGTGGCCGGCGCGCCAGCGCAGCCCGGGCTTGCCCTCGGTGTCCGCGGCGGCGAGCAGCAGTCCGCCGAAGATGCCGAGGTTCTTCAAAAAGTGGACCTGATTGTTGTTCCGCGCCGCCGGATCGTCGTTTTTCCAGAAGGGATGGCCGGCCACGGTCACCGGCACCAGGGTCCCGGCGAGGACCAGCGCGGCCGGGCGGGCGAACCGGCCGGTGGCGAGCATCAGGCCACCGATGATCTGGGTGGCCGCGTTGACCCGGACCAGCGTCTCGGCGTCGGTCGGGAACCGGGGGTGGACGTTCTTCTGGAGCAGGGGCGCGACCCGGTCGGTGACCGGCTTGGCGGCCGCGACCAGGCGACCGGGATTCTGGAGGTTGCGGGCGCCGCTGACCACGAAGATTCCGCTCAACATGACACGGGCGAGGGAGCGCACGGGTTTCATGGCTCAGTCATACCCCGTGTCGGGGTCCGCTATCCCGACAACACTCGAAAGGGATCGGCCGGCATGGACGTCCGGCGGGACACGCGCCACACCGAATTCCAGCGACCGTCGCAGATGGACCGCCGCGGCCCGGTAACGTCGCGCGGGTGACGACCCTGCGGCTGCGACCAGAGGACCCGGCGGACGAGGCGCCGGTCGCCCGGGTGCTGGCCGCCGCCTTCGCCCGGCCCGACGTGGCCACCCCGCCCGAGGTTGGGCTGGTCGACGAACTGCGGCACAGCGACGCCTGGATCCCCGAGCTGGCCATGGTCGCGGAGCACGGCGGCGAGGTGGTCGGCTACGCGCTGCTGACCCGGGTCCGGGTCTGTTCGGACGGTGGCGCGGCGCCCGCGCCGGCGCTGGCGCTCGGCCCGGTGGCGGTCGCGCCGCACCGGCAGCGGATCGGCCACGGCGCGGCGGTGGTCCAGGCGGCGCTGGACGCCGCGACCGAACTGGGTGAGCGGCTGGTGGTGGTGCTCGGCGACCCCGCCTTCTACCGCCGCTTCGGCTTCGAGCGGGCCGACCGGATGGGGTTGACCAGTCCCTGGTCCGGGCTGGGAGAGCCGTGGCAGGCGCTGGTGCTGCCCCCGTCGGCCAGCGGCGAGGCGCCGCCACCGCGCGGCGAGGTGGTCTTCCCGCCACCCTGGGCCAAGGTCTGAGCGCGGCGCCGGACCGCGGTCAGGCCGGCTGGGTCCGCAGGTACCGGCCGAAGTGCGGGACGGTGAAGGCGACCGTGCCGCGCTCCCCGGAGTAGATCAGCCCCTTCTTGATCAGCGCGTCCCGGGCCGGCGACAGGCTGGCCGGCTTGCGGCCGAGCGAGCGGGCGATCTCCGCGGTGGGCACCGCGGCGTCCATGTCGTCGCGCCCGCTCTCCTCCCCCTCGATCAGGGAGAGCGTCGCCATCGCCCGCATGTACTCGCGCTCGGCCGGCGTGGCCCGCTCGAACCGGGAGCCGAAGAAGCCGACGGCCAGCTCCGCCTCGGCCTCCGGAGCGGCCACCCGGACGTCGGCGGCGGTGATCGGTGAGCGGGGGGCGTGGTCCCAGGTGGCCTTCCCGTACGCCTGGACGAAGTAGGGGTAGCCGCCCGACTTCTCGTAGAGCAGGTCGAGCGCCTTCTGCTCGTACTCGACCTCCTCGCGCTCGGCTGGCGCGCAGAGCGCCTGGTCGGCGGCGATCCGGTCCAACCGGTCGATCCGTTGGTAGCGGAAGAGCCGCTCGGAGTACGACTTGGCGGCGCTGAGCACGGCCGGCAGGTGCGGCAGGCCGGCGCCGACCACGATCAGCGGCGCGCCGAGCTGCGACAGCTCGTGGCAGGCGGCGCAGAGCGCCGAGACGTCCTCCGCGCCGAGGTCCTGCATCTCGTCGATGAAGACGGCGATGCCGGTGCCCACGTCGGTGGCCACCGCCGCGGCGTCGGTGAGCAGCTCGACCAGGTCGATCTCGATGTCCCCGGAGTCGGCCCGGCCGCTGCTGGCCGGCACGTCGATGCCGGGTTGCCAGCGGTCGCGCAGCTTCGGCGCGGCCCCGCCGCGTCCGGTCGGCACGGAGCGCTGGGCGAACGCCTTGAGCACGCCGAGGAAGCCGTCGATCCGGTCCGGCGCGCGATGCCGGGGGGCGAGTTCGCGGACCGCCATGTGCAGGGCGGCGGCGACCGGCCGGCGCAGCGACTGGTCCGGGCGCGCCTCGATCTTGCCGGAGCCCCAGAGGTGGTTGATCGCCTGCGAGCGGAGGGTGTTGAGCAGGACGGTCTTGCCGACGCCGCGCAGGCCGGTGAGCATCAGGCTGCGCTCGGGGCGGCCTCGGGCGATGCGTTCCAGTACGACGTCGAAGACGTCCAGCTCCCGCCCCCGCCCGGCGAGCTCGGGCGGGCGCTGCCCGGCGCCCGGGGCGTACGGGTTGCGGACCGGATCCACGCATCGCAGAGTATCGGGCCGTCTAGCCACCGGGCTAGACATGGATAGATGGGCCTACCGGCGTGTCGGGACCGTCGAGACGAAACTAGGGCTGTCTAGTTCTCACGCTAGACAGCCCTAGTTTTGCCTACGGGGGGTCAGCGCTGCTTGAGGCAGAGGACGAAGTCGAGGGTGTCCAGCTCGCTGTCGAAGAAGTACCAGTTGGTGTAGCCATCCACCTTGGCGCACTTGGCCTGGGCGTCCTTCTCCCCGCTGGTCGCGCCGTCGAAGCGGCGCAGCACCTGGTACGTCTTCGCGCCGCACTCGCTGATCAGCAGCTTCGGCTTGCCGCCGGCCGGGCCCTCGTTGCGGACGCACTGCCCGGCCCTGACGAACCGCGGATCCGCCGAGGACGCCGGCGCCGGCGCGTGGTGGCCGGGGCGGGCTCGGTCGCCGCCCCAGCCGGGTCGGTGGCCGGGGCCTCGGTCGACCCCGCCTGCGGAGCGGCGTCGTCCCGAGCCAGCAGGTAGACGGTGGCCGCGCCGCCGACGAGGAGCACCGCCAGCACGGCGAGCACCGTGATCAGCGGACCCTTGCCGCGCTTCGGCGGGGGCGGCGGATCGGCGTACGGGTGACCGTCGCCGACGTACGGCGAGGCCGGCGGGTAGCCGGGCGACCCGGCCGGCGCGTACCCCTGATGGGCGGTCTGCTGGTAGGGCGGGTACGCGGCGGGGTAGGCGGACTGCCGGGGCCGCTGCTCCTCCCAGCCCGTCGGCTCGTACCGCTGGGCGGGCGGCTCGCCCCACCCGCCCGGCTGCGGGTCGTACCGCGGGTCGGCCGGCGGGGCGTACGCGTCGTCGGGCCGCCGTCCACCCCACGGCTCCGGGGAGCCGCCGACCGGTGGTCCGAAGTTGGTCATGAACGCCCTCCTGCGTGCGCAAAGGTTGAGAGGCCGGCCACCAACAGGGGACGCCGACGCCGTGGTCACCGTAGCGTGGTCCACCGATGAGCTCACGCCCCGCAAGTGCGACGTCCTCCGGACCCGGCCCCGCGCCGGACGGACCCGTCGCCGTCGACCGTCCCGGCATGCCCACCCGACCTGCGCTGATCTGGACTGCGCTGGTCCTGGTGTACGTGCTGTGGGGCTCCACCTACCTGGGCATCCGGATCGCGGTCGAGTCGCTGCCGCCGCTCACCTCCGCGGCCGGCCGGTTCGCCGCCGCCGCGCTGGTGCTGGCGGCGGTGCTCCGGATCCGGCGCGGCCCCGGCGCGCTCCGCGTCGACCGGCGGCAACTCGGCTCGGCCGCGCTGGTCGGGGTGCTCCTGCTGGCCGGCGGCAACGGCCTGGTCGTGCTCGCCGAGTCCGGTCCGGCCGGCGTCGCCGTGCCCTCCGGCATCGCCGCGCTGCTGGTGGCGACCGTCCCGCTGCTGGTGGTGCTGCTCCGTACGCTCGGTGGCGACCGGCCCCGGCCCTGGACCTTCGCCGGGGTGACCGTCGGCTTCGTCGGCCTGGTCCTGCTCGTCCTCCCCACCGGCGGTTCGGGCGCCGTCCCGCTGGCCGGGGCGCTCACGGTGGTCACGGCGGCCACCTGCTGGTCCGTCGGGTCTTTCCTCTCCGGGCGGCTCCGGATGCCGGCCGACCCCTTCGTGGCCACGGTCTACGAGATGGTCGCCGGCGCCGTGGCCCTCGCCGTGACCGCCGCCGTGCGGGGCGAGTTGCGCGGCTTCTCCCCGGCCGAGGTGACCGGCCGCTCCTGGGCGGCGCTGGCGTACCTGATGGTGGCCGGTTCGCTGGTCGCCTTCACCGCGTACGTCTGGCTGCTGCACCACGCGCCGATCTCGCTGGTCGCCACGTACGCCTACGTCAACCCGGCGGTCGCGGTGGCGCTCGGCGCGCTGCTCGCCGCCGAGCCGGTCACCGCCCGGGTGCTGCTCGGCGGGGCGGTGATCGTCGCCGGGGTGGCGCTGGTGGTGACCACCGAACGTCCGCGCCGGCCGGTGGACGGGACAGCCGAGGAGCCGGCCCGCCGGTAACCTCCGGGTTTGTGTCCGCCGGCTGGTGACCTGCGTCGCGCTGCTCGGCGCGCTGGCCGGCGCCGGCGCCCCCGCGGCCGCCCGTCCCCTCGTCGCCCGGTCGCCCGCGGAAGGCCCGCTTAGGGCGCGGCGCGGTCCCCAGCCAGGACTGGACATACCGGCGGCGGCCGGCAACGCCCCGATCCCGCCGTCCGCCGCCCAGTCCCCGCGCTTCGCCCTCGGGTCCGCCCGGTCCCGCGCTCCGCCTCGGTCCGTGCCGGTCCCGCCGCTCGCCTCGGTCGTCGC
>NZ_JAEVHJ010000061.1:0-27163 GCF_016802855.1 Micromonospora sp. ATA51
GCTGGCGGCGAGGAGCTGGACCGGTTCGCCGGCGGCGCCGGTGTGGTCCGCGACGCGGATGCCACCGCCTCCACCCCACCCCCGCCCGGAATTTTTTCCGTGCGCCGTTGATCCGCTGAGCGGGCCACTCCGTATCCACGGGCGGCCATGCCCGTGGGGGGCCGGCTGATGTCATTGGACACCCGGAGGTCTGCATGCATGCGGTGGCGGCCGGCTGGCACGGCGAGGTGGCGCGGCCCGAGTGGATGTTCGCCCGGGCGCAGCCCCAGTCGCGTGCGTCGAGTGCGGGCCGTGGGGTCGACGGCCGCCCCGCCGATCGCCAGAATGACCCGGTGACGCCACGACCGGCGCCCGGGCGCCACCAGGCGGCGTCCCCTGAGGCCAGTCATTCCGACCAGCTGATCCGGCTGCTCTACGCGGAGCACGCCGGCCCGCTGCTGATGTTCGTGATGCGGCTGACCGGCGGTGACCGGCAGCGGGCCGAGGACATCGTCCAGGAGACGCTGCTGCGCGCCTGGCGCAACGCGCACCGGCTGGGCACGCACGGCCAGGGGTCGCTGCGCCCCTGGCTGGTCACCGTGGCCCGGCGGATCGCCATCGACGAGCATCGCAGCGAGCAGGCCCGCCCGGCGGAGACGTACGACCGGGACCTGACCGCGTTCGCCGAGGCGGACAGCACGGACCGGGTACTGCGCACGATGACGGTCGCCGACGCGCTGCGTACCCTGAGCCAGTCCCACCGGGAGATCCTGGTGGCGACGTACTTCCGGGGCCGGACGGTGCCGGAGGCGGCCGAGGAGCTGGGCCTTCCGCTCGGCACCGCCAAGTCGCGCGTCTACTACGCGCTGCGCGCGCTGCGCACGGCTCTGCAGGAACGGGGGGTGACGGAATGAGCCGGGCAGACCACATGGACGTGGCCGCGTACGCGCTCGGCGTGCTCGATCAGCAGGACACCGAACGGTTCGAGGAGCACCTCGCCACGTGCTGGGCGTGCGCCGCGGAGCTGGAGACCATGGTCCCCGTGGTGGGGCTGCTCTCCGGCATCGACGGCGAGACGATGACCGCGCTGGAACAGACCCGGACCGACCCGGCCCTGCTGGACCGGACGCTGGTGGCGGTGCGGCTGCACCGCCGGCGTACCCGGGTCCGGCGGCTCCTCGCCACGGCGGCGGCGGTGGTGGTCTTCGGCGGCCTGAGCGGCGTCGGCGTCGCCGGCCTGACGGGCGGCGGCGACGGGGAGCGGATCCCGCAGGCCGAGCCGACCCTGACCACGCCGGTCACCGGCCCCCCGGCCGACCCGACGTCCGATCCGGGCGACCCGGGCACGGCGGCAACGAGCAGGAGGGCGAGAAGCACAACGCCACTGATCCGGCCACCGGGGTGAAGACGACGATGTGGGTCGCCTCGAAGGAGTACGGCACCAAGATCGATCTTCAGCTGACCAGGCTGCCCGGGCCGCGCACCTGCCGGCTGGTGGTGATCCGGAAGAACGCCACCAGCGAGGTGGTCTCGACCTGGTCGGTGCCGGGCGGCGGCTACGGGACGAGCACCAATCAGCTCCCGTTGGAGCTGAGCGCGTCCACCTCGGCCGGGTTGCCGGACATCGAGAAGATCCAGGTGCAGTCGGTCGACGTGAACGGCGTCGCCAGTCCGCTGGTGACGGTGGCCGACCTCTGATCCGCCCCGACAGCGGCGCCCGGCAGCGACATCGCCCGGCGCCGCTACGGCGTGCGCGGCGGGGGCGGACCCGACGTGCTCCCGTACGGGTCCGGGCGCGGATCGGTTCAATCGATCCACTGTGAAATGGAGCACCCTTTCCCCTTCAACCTTGACAGCGGACCACCCGTACTACCCGGTGAACTGCCAAGAATGAGGAGGGCACGTGGCACACCTGAAGCGGACGACCGTCATCGTCGCGAGCGCGATGGTCGCACTAACGGCCTGCGCTCCCGCGGGTTACGACGGGGCGAACTCGAGCGCGGCCGAGCCGGTCGCCGTCGCCGCGGCCGAACCCACCCCGGCGGCCGAACCGGAGGCCTCCGCGACCGCGGAAGCCCCCACCACCGAGCAGGCGCCGCCGGCGGACGTCCGGCTCACCGACCAACTGGTCGGCAAGAAGGTGCCCCGAATGGGCAACGTCGTGATGGACCAGGACGGCTGGATCCTCTACCGCTTCGACAAGGACTCCGCCGACCCGCCGTCGTCGAACTGCGTGGACAAGTGCGCCCAGGTCTGGCCGCCCGCGCTGACCGACGGCAACCCGCAGCTCCAGGGCGTCTCCGACGACAAGGTCGGCACGGTCACGCGGCAGGACGGCACCCGGCAGATCACCATCGGCGGCTGGCCGGTCTACCGCTACATCGGCGACAAGAAGCCGGGCCAGTGGAAGGGCCAGGGCGTCGGCGGCACCTGGTTCGTGGTCGACCCGAACGGCAAGAAGAACCTGACCTGCCTGCCCACCGGCACGCCGAAGGCGGTCGCCCCGCCCGCGTCGGGTGACTCGGGCAGCTCTGACGGCGGCAGCTCGGGGTACTCGTACTGATCCCGCACCGCACGGACACGGTGGCCGGTCGCAGCCGGGGAGGGCGCGGCCGGCCACCGTCGTGAACCTGGACGCCGGCGCCGGCAGCGCTGGTCCGCAGACCGGTAGTCTGAGGAACCACCGGCGGCGACGACACGGGATGTCCAGGCGACAGCACCACGCCGTCGACATCCGGGAGAGGGGCGGCGTGGCGGCGATGCGGAGTACGATCTCCTTGCCGATCGCGCTCCTGCTGACCGGCTCCCTCCTCGGCGCGGCGGGCGCGGCAGCGGCCGTGCGCTGGTCCGTGGACGACCGGGGCGCGACCGTGGCGCGCGCGTCCCCAGCGCCCCCACCGATCCCGCTCACGGTGCTCACCTGGAACGTCTGCTCCAAGGCTGAGTGGCGGTGTCCCGCCGGTGGCCACCACCGGCAGCTCGCCGCCGCCATCGGCGAGGCGGCGTGGGCCCGGTCGGCCGACGTGCTGCTGCTTCAGGAGGTGTGCGCCGACCTGCTGCCCACGCTCGAGAGCAGCCTCGGCGCCGGCTGGACGCTGTACTTCCGCCAGGCCACGACGGCGTCGGTCAGGCGCGGCACCGGGGTGACCAGGCCGGCCACCTGCGGAGAGAACGGGGGCCGGTACGGCCAGGCGGTGGCCGTACGGACATCCCGCGCGGGGGTCGACCCCGGTGTGTCGCCCGTCGGAGGGTCATGGCTCGTCCAGCTCCCGTCGCCCGCGCCCAAGGGCAGGAAGTGGGTGGAGCAACGGTTGGCGGTCTGCGTCCGATTGCGCTCGCCCCGGCTCCAGGTCTGCGGCACGCACCTGTCGACGTCGGAACAGGATCCCGGTGGCGAGATCCGCGCCGCGCAGGCGGCGAGGCTCGCCGCCGAGGTTCGCAAGGGCCGGGAGCTGGGCTATTCCACCATCGTCGGCGGCGACTTCAACACCCCGCCGGCAACGACCGTGACGGGTGGCCGTCAGCTCATCCTGCAGCCGCTCTACGACGAGGGCGTCGACTGCGACGCGGGGAGGACGCAGGCCACGTTCGGCGCCGCCAAGATCGACTACATCTTGTCCGGGCCAGGGATCGAGCCACTCGGCTGCCAGGCGATACCGACGCGGCTCTCCGACCACCGGATGCTGGCGGCGCACTACCGCCTGCACTCGGAGCCGACCGGCGCCTGACGGTCGAGGGCCGGCCCCAACGGTGAGCGACGCGCCGCCCGGGTGGCTATCGAGGCGCGTCGGCCCCTTCCCTGCCCGGCGACGGCATCGGCACCGACGCCCAGGCGACGTTCGGGGCAGAGACTGGTTCGCTGGCTGCGGCCCCGGCTCCGAGAGCTCTGTCGTAGCGGGTGAACGAGGTGGTCAACAACCACAGCTTGTAGATGAGGGCGAACTCGAAGGCCAGCAGCAGGGCACCGGCAACCACAGAGACGGCGAGGACGGCACCGGCCAGTGGACCGATGATGAAGACCGCCATCTGAAACTCGATGCCGCTCACCAGATGCGCCCGAACCCGCGCGCGAACAAGCAGGTCGCGGAGGCCGGTGAACACGGTGAAACGCGAGCGGAACTCCCGCTCAATCACCAACTCGGGGCGCGTGTGGATGGCCACCACGCTCGGATCGACGTTTTCCAGCGTCACGTCGGCGTAGTCCGGAGCGAACACCGCCGTCAGATCCGGCGACGCTTCGATCTTCTCCGCCAGGGCCCGACGCATCTCGGTCTTGACCTTCGACAGATGCAGCGCGTTCAGGTACCGGAACATGTCGAGAAAGACGATGCCGCCGCCGACCACCAGGAAGATCGGCTCCCCCGTGGCCTGGTACTGGCCACCCATGAGCGCGACCGTGCAGACGAGCACCCGGACCCGGTCGAGGATGTAGTCCAGCCAGGCGCCGAAGAGGCTGCCGTTGCCATTGAGCCGGGCCACCTTGCCGTCCATGCAGTCGACCACGAAGCTCAGGTGGAAGATCACTGCGCCGACGATCAACCACTGCGGGGTAGCCGCGGCAAAGGCCGCGGCGGCACCGAGGCCGAGCAGGAGAGCGGTGACGGTCAGTCGATTGGGCGTCACCGAGGGGTAGCGAGCAACGAGCCAGACCAGCCGCGAGGCGAGCGGGTCGACGAGAAAGACCGTCCACCAGGAGTCGCGGTCCTTGTAGGTGCGGGCCTGCACCTCCGCCACTGTCAAGCCGCCAGCCATGTCGCCCCGTTTCCTCGCCCCACACCAGAAATTCGGCAGGAGTTTACCCCAGGGACCGCCGCCGCCCGGGCCGCCGAATGTACCGAACCTGTCACTTACCGTTTGAGCGGGTGAACCCCGAGCGCCCACCGACGAACATCACGGAAGTTGAGGTCGCACAGCGTACGTGGGCAGGCGACCGGGTCGCGTCCGACCCTCCGCCGGACAACCGACCTGACCGGGGGATTTGCTGCCCGTTCATTGGGTGTTAGCGTTCCGGCCGTCGGGGGCATGGGCACCGTGCGTCAACTCACGGTCATCCACTGTGGTGGTCTTCGCCTAGGCACCGAACAGGTGTATCGGTAATCGCAACGCCACCGCGCGCGACGGCGGTGGTCAAACGGGGAGTACGGCGCGATGGATGTTCCAAGGCAGGCTGGGCGGACGAGGGTGGAGGCCCTCCGCGGGGCGTGGGGCAGCGTTCATCCCGCCAGCGGCGTGGGGGTGAACCAGTGAGCTCCGGCGCCCTGCTCAGTGTGGTCGTACCCGCCCATGACGTCGAGTCGTTCCTGCCGGAGTGCCTGAACTCGATCGCCGGTCAGACCTACCGCAATCTGGAGGTGATCGTCATCGACGACGGGTCGACGGACCGCACCGCGGAGATCGCCGCCGACTTCGCGGCCCGAGACCCCAGATTCCGGCTCATCAGGCAGGCCGAGGGAGGGCCGGGCCAGGCCCGCAACACCGGCATCCGCGCGGCCACCGGGGTCTACCTCGCCTTCGTGGACGGCGACGACCTGCTTCCGCCGTACGCCTACACCCTGGCGATCGCCTGCCTGGAACGCACCGGATCCGATTTCGTCTGCGGTGACGTACGCCAGTTCACCTCCCGCGGCGCCACCCGATCCCCGATGCACGCCAAGATCTTCCCCGAGACGAAACTGCGTACCCACGTCTCCAAGCACCGGCCGCTGCTGAAGGACCGCACCGTCTGGAACAAGGTCTTCCGCCGCCGCTTCTGGGACGAGCACGGTCTCGTCTTCCCGGAGGGGGTGGTCTTCGAGGACGTGCCGGTCGCGGTGCTGGCGCACGCCATGGCGACGACGGTCGACGTGCTCAACGTCCCTGTCTACTACTGGCGCCGACGGGAAACGGGGGAAGCCTCGATCACGCAGCGGACGACGGACTGGGCGACGGTCTCCGACCGGCTGACGGCCGTCGACCGGGTGAGCCGGTTCCTGGCCGAACACCGTCAGCAGGGCCTGAAACGGGCCTATGACGCCAACGCGCTGGTCGACGACCTCGCCCTGGTCCTGCGCGCGCTTCCCGATGCGGATGACGACTTCCGGGCGGCGTTCCTCGACCGCGCGAACGACTTTCTCGACCGTGTCGACCCCCGGGTGTTGGCGGACCTGCCGGCGAAGTACCGGGTGCAGTGGCATCTGGGGCGGCAGCGCAGGACGCGGGAGCTGATCGAGGTGGCGCTCGCCACGCGCGGCGGTATGCCGGTGCCGACGACGATGCGGGGACTGCGCCGCTACGCGGCACTGCCCCTGCTCGACGACCCCGAGGCGGGCGTGCCCCGGGAGCTGTACCGGCTGGGCGATCCACCGGTGCAGAGCAAGGTCCACGACATTTCCTGGCGGGACGGCGGGATCGTGCTCCGGGGCCATGCCTTCGTGGACGGCGTCCCCTCGGCGCATCCGTGGAGTTCCGTCCGGCTGCTCTGGCTGCGAGAGAAGAAGACCCGCCGCGCCATCATGCTTCCGGTGCGCCCGCGCCGGTGTCCCGATGCGACAACCGAGTCCAAGCAGGGCGACTGCAGCTACGAATGGTCCGGTTTCGAGACCGTGCTGGACCCGGCGGCCCTGAAGAAGGACGGCAAATGGGTCGAGGGCGTGTGGCGACTGGCGGTGGGTGTCGTCGGCCGTACCGGCCCGCGGAAGAGCCTGGTCAAACTGGGCGTCGATCCCAACTCCGTCTCGTTTCCGCCGCGGTACGTCGACGACGGCGTCCGAATCGTCCCGGTGGCCCGCAGCCAGGAAGTCTCTTTGCGGGTCGAGACGGTGCGGGCGCGGGTCACCAACTGCGTCATGACCGACGAGACCTTGGAGATCAGGGGTGAAATCAACGGTCCGTCACCCGTCGCGGGTCGGATACGCCTGAGCCGGGCACCCGGGGTGCCCGAGCACTGGGTGCCGGCGACCTTCGGGGAACAGTCCGGCTCGTGGACGTCCTTCCGGGCGGTCGTACCCCTGGCCATCCTCTTTCCCGATCCGACGACGCGGGCCTGGGCACCGCCGCCGGGTGCGGCGATGGACCGCTGGCGGATCGAGATCGCGCTCTACAGCGGCGGCAAGAAGGTCGTGCACCTCATCGCGGACGAGAACCTGACCCAGGCACGGAACCGCTACCGCGGACGGGACGTCTACATCCGGTCCAGCGGTGCCGGGTACGTGTGGCTGTGCGCCCGCTCAGCCGCTCCGATCGTCACCGAGGCGAGGTGGACCGATGACGGTCTGCTCCTCCTGCGGGGCGACCACGACGGACGGCTGGGCGAGCCGCGGATCACGCTTCGACTGCGGGGCGCCGGCGAGCGCAGGTCAATCGCGGTGACCACGGAGGGGGACACCTGGCGGGCGGTTCTCGCGCCGAGGTCGCTGGAGTTGTTCGGCGGCACCGTCGAGCTTCGGCCGGGCGTCTGGGACGCGCTGTGCGAGGTCGGATCGGACGGATCACTCGCACTCACGAACCTGACCTTCGCCGAGGCGGTGCTGCGGCAACTGCCGGCGAAGACCGAGATCCACGGTCGTGCCTTCGCGCTCGAAGGCACCGGAGCCGAGAGCGCCGCGCTGAACGCCGGCTCCATGTTGCGGCCCGACGAGCAGGGCGCCTTCTACCGCAAGCGGCTCCGCGAACGGTACCGCGCCATGCGCTCCCGTCCCCGCCGCGACGCGGTCCTCTTCGACAGCTTCAGCGGGCGCCAGTACTCCGACAGCCCCCGTGCGGTGCACGAGGAGATGATCGCGCGTGGCGTGGGCCCGGCAGAGCATCTCTGGGTGGTCCGGGATGGCCAGGTCAGCCTTCCCCCGACGGCCCGCGCCGTTCGCCACGGCGGGACCGAGTGGTATGAGGCGCTGGCGTCCTGCCGCTACATCGTCACCAACACTCACCTGCCCGACTGGTTCCAGCGGGCACCCGGACAGACCGTGGCGCAGTTGTGGCACGGAACGCCGTTGAAGCGGATCGGTTTCGACGTCACGGAGGTCCGGCACGCGGACCGCAGCTACCTGAGCCGGGTGGAGAAGGAGGTGCCGCACTGGAGCTTCCTCGTCTCGCCCAATCGGTTCAGCACGCCCATCCTCAGCCGGGCGTTCCGCTACCAGGGTGAGATCCTCGAGGCCGGCTACCCACGTAACGACGTGCTCTACCTGTCCCGGGAAGCGGTGGCGGAGAAGGTGCGGCAGCGCCTCGGGCTGCCGGCCGGCAAGAAGGTAGTGTGCTCTACGCACCCACCTGGCGCGACGACGAGTTCCACGGAATGGGTCGCTACAAGCTCAGCCTCCATCTCGACCTCGAGGACGCGCGCCGGAAGCTGGGGGACGATCACGTCCTGCTCATCCGCCGGCACCCCAACGTGGTCGACGAGATCCCGAACGTCGGTGACGGGTTCGTGTGGGACGTGTCCCGGTACCCAGACGTTGCCGACCTGCTCGCCCTGGCCGACATCCTCATCACCGACTACTCGTCGTTGATGTTCGACTTCGCCAACACCGGGCGGCCGATGCTGTTCTTCACGTACGACCTCGAGCATTATCGGGACCGGCTACGCGGCTTCTACTTCGACTTCGAGGCGGAAGCCCCCGGACCGCTCCTCGCCACCTCGGCAGAGGTGATTGACGCGGTCCGGTTCACCCAGTTCGAGGAGTACCGGTACCGGGAGCGCTACGGGGCCTTCGTCCGCCGCTTCTGCGACCTCGACGACGGAAAGGCGACCTCCCGGGTCATCGAACGACTCCTGAACTGACCGCCCATCGGGCCGGAATCCGGCGGTGCACCCGGCGTGGCAGAGTGGCGGGGTGACCCTCCCCGCCGCGAGCCGGACGCTGCACCCGCCGGCCGGCTACCGACTGACCGCCTCGGTGCGGGCGCTCACCTTCAGCCCGTACGACCCGTGCGCCCGGATCGCCGCCGGCACCTTCTGGTGGGCCACCCGCACCCCGGACGGACCGGCCACCCTCACGCTGCGGCCGACCGCCGGCGAGCTGGTCGCCGAGGGGTACGGACCGGGCGCCGGCTGGGTGGTCGACCGGGCGGACGCGGTGGCCGGACTCCGCGACGACCTCACCGGCTTCGCCGACCTCGCCGCCGCGCACCCGGTGGTGGCCCGGCTCGCCGCCCAGCACGGCGGGCTGCGGATGCCCGCCACCGGCCAGGTCTTCCCCCGGCTGCTGCGGGCCGTCTTCGAGCAGAAGGTCACCGGCAAGGAGGCCTACCGGGCGTACGCGGCCACCGTGCGGCACTTCCGCGAGCCGGCGCCGGGGCCCCTGCAACCGCTGCTGCTGCCCCCGGAGCCGGCCGCGGTGGCCGCCACCCTGTACTGGGTCTTCCACCCGTTCGGGGTGGAACAGCGGCGGGCCGAGACGCTGCGCCGCGCGGCCGCCGCCGCCGACCGGCTGGAGCGCTGCGCGGACGCCGAGGAGGCCACCCGCCGGCTGACCGCGATCCCCGGCATCGGCCCGTGGACCGCCGCCGAGGTGGTGCGGATCGCGTACGGCGACCCGGACGCGGTCAGCGTCGGCGACTACCACATCCCGAACACGGTGGCCTGGGCCCTCGCGGGCGAGCCGCGCGGGGACGACGCCCGGATGCTGGCGCTGCTGGAGCCGTTCCGCGGCCATCGGGGGCGGGTCTGCCTGCTGCTGGAGGCAAACGGCGTGCACGCCCCGCGCTACGGCCCGCGCGCCCCGATCCGCTCCTTCGCCCGCTTCTGACCCCCGCCCTGGGGGCGGCGTCAGCCGTCGGCGCAGAGACGGCGCAGGGTGCGGCCCAGCCACCAGGCGTACCCGCGCTGGAAGGCCCGGCCGAGCGGCCCGGCGGCGCGCATGATCCACCGGTCCGGACGGCTGAAGGCGCGTACCTCGAACCAGACCGCGCCGGAGGAGTCCCGGGTGACCACGAAGGCCTCCTCACCGCGCGCCGGGTGCCCGGCCAGCGTGCCGTACCCGAAGCCGGCCCGCCGCTCGTCGTCGACGGCCCAGACCACCGCGCACGGCGCGGCGAGCCGCAGCGGCCCGACGCCCAGGCGGGAGACGACCCGGACCCCGGGGGCGGCCCGCGGCGCGTCCGCCTCGATCCGGATGCCGGCCGCCCGGTGCAGCCGCCAGCCGAGGACGGCCGCGCCGGCGGCGGTGAACGATTCCGCGGGCAGCCGGACCCGGTGCCGGACATGCCGCCAGCCGGGCGGCAGCGGACCCTCGCGGGTGGCGCCCACGTCCGGGTAGGTCAGCTCCGGCACGGTACGCACCCCCATCGTCGAGTCGGACGCCGACAGCGTACGACCGGCGCGGGTGGGCCGCCCGGCGCGGTCGCGGGCGGCTGTGGTGGGCTGGGTGGGTGACCGAGCAGGTGACCATCGCCCCGGCCGGCGTCGCGGACGCCGGCGAGATCCTCACCGTGCAGCGCGCCGCGTACCTGGTGGAGGCGCAGCGTTACGGCGACCCGTTCCTCCCGCCGCTGACCGAGACCCTCGACGAGGTGCGCGCCGTGCTGGCCGGCGCCGCGACGGTGCTGGTCGCCCGGGCCGGCCACCGGCTGGTCGGCTCGGTGCGGGCCGAGTTCGACCGCGGCACCGCGCACGTCGGCCGGCTCTCGGTGGCCCCGGACCAGCACGGCCGGGGCGTGGGCGGCCGGCTGCTCGCCGCGATCGAGACGGCCTGCGCGGGGCGGGCGGACCGTGCGCCCTGTTCACCGGCGCGGACAGCGCGGAGAACCTGCGGCTGTACGACCGGCACGGCTACCGGATCGTGGCGCACCGGCCGGACCCGCACGGCATCCGGCTGGCCGTGCTGGAGAAGGCGTTGGTCAGCCCCGCGCGCAGCGACCGCTGAGCCGGTCGGCTCCGCCGGCTGCCGGCGGCGGGGGTCGCCGGGCGCCGGGGCTCAGGCGGCCTCGCGCAGGTCGGCCAGGCCGACCGGGGCGTGCCGGCGCAGCAACTCCTCCAGCTCGGCGACCGAGGAGACCTCGCCGACGACGTTCACGCCGCCGCCGAACTCCGGCCGGTAGCGGTGCGCCAACCGGTAGCGGTACCGCCCCCGGATCAGCTCCACGCTGACCCGCCAGCGCCCGCAACAGCCGCACACCCACTCCCGCACCCGGCGAAACTAGCTCTGACCTGCGGTTTCATCATCCGCACGCCGATGACGAACGGGCCCGAGCGGGGACACGCCGCCCCGCACCGGCGGTGATCTGCCTCACGGCTGTCGGCCCTGTCTGATTGACTGGTCGCCGTGGACCTGCCGATCAATCCCCCGGTCGAGCCGATGCTGGCCAAGAGCGTGCCCCAACTCCCCACCGCCCCCGGCATGACGTACGAGCCGAAGTGGGACGGGTTCCGCTGCATCATCTTCCGGGACGGTGACTCCGTCGAGCTGGCCAGCCGCGGTGGCAAGACGATGACCCGCTACTTCCCCGAGGTGGTCGAGCAGGCGCGGGCGCAGCTGCCGGAGCGGTGCGCGGTCGACGGCGAGCTGATCGTGATCCGCCGGGACGGCCCGGGCGGCCAGCCCCGGCTCGACTTCGAGCTGCTCGCCCAGCGCATCCATCCGGCGGCCTCCCGGGTCAAGCTGCTCGCCGAGACCACCCCGGCCGACTTCGTCGCCTTCGACCTGCTGGCCATCGACGACGAGGCCCTGCTCGACCAGCCCTACCCGCACCGCCGGGCCCGGCTGGAGCAGGCGCTGGCCAAGGTCCACCCGCCGGTGCACGTCACCCAGGTGACCACCGACCCCGAGACCGCCCGCCGCTGGTTCGACGTCTTCGAGGGCGCCGGGCTGGACGGCCTGATCGTCAAGCCGGCCGACCTGCCGTACGAGCCGGGCAAGCGGCTGATGTTCAAGGTCAAGCACGCCCGCACCGCGGACGCGGTGGTGGCTGGCTTCCGCTGGCACAAGTCCGGTCCGGTGGTCGGTTCGCTGCTGCTCGGCCTCTACGACGACGCGGGGGTGCTGCACCACATCGGGGTCAGCTCCTCGTTCACCGCGGCCCGCCGCAAGGAGCTGCTGACCGAGCTGGAGCCGTACCGGGACGTGGCCGGCGACCACCCGTGGGTGCACGGCGACCACGAGCGGGGCCAGCGCATTCCCGGAGGGGTGAGCCGGTGGACCGGCACGAAGAACCTCGAGTGGGAGCCGCTGCGCCCGGAGCTGGTGGTCGAGGTCGGCTACGACGCGATGGAGGGCGACCGGCTGCGGCACACCGCCCAGTTCGTCCGCTGGCGGCCCGACCGCGATCCCCGCTCCTGCCGCTACGACCAGCTGGAGCGCCCGGTCCGCTACGACGTGGACCAGGTGCTGCGCGGGGACCCGGCGGCGACCGTCGGCAGTGCCTCGGGCCCGGCGTAGCCTGGCCGTCGACCCGATCACGGAAGGCTCCCACGTGACCCGCTACTCCGACCGGATCCGCCGCGCCCGGCTCGCCCTGGGCGGGTTCGCCGCGGCGGTGGTGGTCACCGCCGGCTGCACGCTGCCGGCGTTCGCCCCGCGGACCGAGAGTCAGGGCGAAGCGGCCGCCCCGGGCAGCGCGGCGACCTGGCGGGCCTGCCCGGAGGTGCCGGACGAGCTGGTCGGCCGGGGCGCCTCGGGCATGCGTTACGAGTGCGCGCGGGTCCTGGTGCCGCGCAACTGGGGCAGCGGCGCCCCGACCGGCGCGACCGTCGGGCCGGGCACCGGGGAGAACTTCGAGATCGCCCTGCTGCGGATCCGGTCGAACAAGCAGCACGACCGGATCGGGTCGCTGGTGGTCAATCCGGGCGGCCCCGGCGCGTCCGGCGTGGACACCGCGGTCTACCTCTCCTTCGGCTCGGCGTTCGGCGGGCTGCCGGCCGCGGTGACCGACCGCTTCGACATCGTCGGCTTCGACCCGCGCGGGGTGGCGCGGTCCAGCCCGGTCAAGTGCATCCCCGACGCCGACCTGGACGCCAGCTTCGGCTACGACCCCGACCCGCAAAGCCAGGCGGCGTTCGACGGCTTCGTCGACCTCAACAAGCGGATCGGGCAGCGCTGCGGCGACCGGTACGGCGACCAGCTCCCGCTCTACGGCACCGAGCAGGCCGCGCGGGACATGGACGCGGTCCGCGCGGCGGTCGGCGACGAGAAGCTCACCTACCTCGGCTACTCGTACGGGACGCTGCTCGGCGCGACCTACGCCCAGCTCTACCCGGACCGGGTGCGGGCCCTGGTGCTCGACGGCGCAGTGGACCCGCAGCAGAAGCTGATCGCCGGGTCGGAGAGCCAGGCGAAGGGCTTCGAGCGGGCGTTCGGCAACTTCAACCGGTGGTGCGCCGCGAACGCCGGCCGCTGCCCGATCGCCCCGGACGCCCGGGGCGCGGTCACCGCCGCCATCGACAAGGCGAAGGTCTCCCCGGTCCGCGGCACCGACGGGCGGGAGGCCACCGCGGGCTGGGTCTTCTACGCGGTCATCTCCTCGCTCTACACCGAGTCGGGGTGGCAGGAGCTGGCCCGGGCGATCGACCAGCTCCAGGCCGGCGACCCGGCCGGGGTGTTCAAGCTCGCCGACGCGTACGCGGGCCGCGAGGACGACGGGCACTATTCCAACCTCTTCGACGCCAATCTGGCGGTGAACTGCGCCGACGAGACCGAGAAGCCCAGCCGGGAGCAGATCCGCCAGCTGCAGTCGCAGTGGCGGCAGAAGTACCCGCTCTTCGGTCCGGCGCTGGCCGTGGGCATGCTGGGCTGCGTGGAGTGGCCCGGCCAGCGGGACCCGTACCCGACCGGCAAGGCCGTGGGGGCGCCGCCGATCGTGGTGGTCGGGACCACCGGCGACCCGGCCACCCCGTACGAGCAGACCGCCGCGCTGGCCTCGATGCTCGGCGTCGGCCGGGTGCTGACCTGGGAGGGTGAGGGGCACACCGCGTACCCGCAGACCGCCTGCGTCACCACCGCCGTCGACGCCTACCTGATCTCGCTGACCGTTCCCAGAGAGGGGCTGCGCTGCCCGGCGCGTTGAGCGGCTCGCGGCGCTCCGGCTCGGGCACCTCGATGCCCTGCCGGGTGGCCAGCTCCTCCAGCAGCGCGCGCATCCGGCGCACGTCGGCCTTGAGCTCCTCCTGCTCGTCGTGTTCGAAGGCGTCGTCGTCGACGATCAGCCGGCTGGCGAAGTGCGCGGTGATCAGTGGGATGACCAGCAGCACCATGGTGGAGATGAGCAGCGCGGCGAGGACTCGCCCCTCGGTGGTGCTGGGCGAGATGTCGCCGTACCCGACGGTGGAGGCGGTGACCACCGCCCACCACACCGAGTCGGCGGCGCTCTTGCGCTCCGCGTGGCTGTAGAGCACCCCTGCCACCACGATCATCAGCAGGTACGACATGATCAGCGTCCGCGGCGAGTTGGCGAACCAGACGAGACCTCGGTAGATCCACCGGAACGGCAGCAGCAGGAGCTTCATGGCGCACATGCTGCCCGGTGCCGGCAACCCACGCCCGCACATCGGCCGGCGTCGCTGTGCCAGGCTGCCGGCATGACCGACGTGATCTTCCGGGACGCCGTCCGGGCCGACCTGCCCGCCGTCATCGCCCTGCTCGCCGACGACGTGCTGGGCAAGGCCCGCGACTTCACCGAGGTCGACGACGCGTACGAGAAGGCGTTCGCCGAGATCGACGCCGACCCGCGCAACCACCTGGTCGTCGCGGACGCCGGCGGCGAACTGCTCGGCTGCATGCAGATCACGTACATCCCGGGGCTGGGCCGGCACGGCGCGGAACGGTCGCTGATCGAGTCGGTGCGGGTGCGGTCGGACCTGCGCGGCCGGGGCCTCGGCCGGCAGATGATGACCTGGGCCATCGACCAGGCCCGGCAGCGCGGCTGCGCGCTGGTGCAGCTCACCACGGACAAGACCCGGGCGGACGCGCACCGCTTCTACCGCAACCTCGGTTTCGTGGCCAGCCACGAGGGGATGAAGCTGCCACTCTGACCGTTTCCCGTGGCCGACTCGGCGGCCCGCTGCTCGGCCTCCTTCTTGCTCCGGCCCTCGGCGCCGCCGTACCGGTTGCCGGCGACCACCACCCAGGCGGTGAAGGTCTTCAGGTGGTCCGGGCCGGTGCCCTCGATCCGGTACTCCGGCACGCCCAGCCCCAGCGCGGCGGTCAGCTCCTGGAGGCTGGTCTTCCAGTCCAGGGCGGCGCCCCGGCCGGCCGACTCGGCCATCAGCGGGTCGAACAGCCGGTGGATCACGAGGGCCGCGGTGTCCAGGCCGTACTGGAGGTAGATCGCGCCGAGCAGCGCCTCCAGGGTGTCGGCGAGGATGCTCGCCTTGTCCCGGCCGCCGGTGCTCTCCTCGCCCTTGCCCAGCAGCAGGTACGCGCCGAGCCCGTCCGGGCCGAGGCCGCGCGCCACGTCGGCGAGGGCGCGCATGTTCACCACGCTGGCCCGCAGCTTCGCGAGCTGCCCCTCGGGCAGGTCCGGGTGGTTGTTGAAGAGCGCCGTGGTGATCACCACGCCGAGCACCGAGTCGCCCAGGAACTCCAACCGCTCGTTGGTGGGCAGGCCGCCGTTCTCGTACGCGTACGAACGGTGGGTGAGCGCGCGCTCCAGCAGTTCCGGGTCGAGCGACACCCCGAAGGCCGCCTCCAGGTGGCTGATGTGAGCGCGCCGCCGCTTGTCGTTGGTCATTGCACTACCTCGTTGCCGTGTGCGGAATCCTGCGGAATGCCATCGAGCAGGCCGGAGATCAGTTCGGTGGCCCCGCGCCGCCACAGGTGGGCGGCGAGGGCGATGCCGGAGGCGACGTCGTCGGGCCGGGCCGCGCCGTGGCACACGACCACCGTGCCGGCCACGCCGAGCAGGGCGGCCGCCCGGGGGGCGCCGCCACCGGCGGGCGGACCGCCGGCCATCGCGTACGCGCCCTCGATCGCCTTGAGCAGCACGTTACCGGTGAACCCGTCGGTGACCACCACATCGGCGCGCACACCGAGGGAGACGTCGTACCCCTCGACCAGGCCGACGTAGCGGGCGCCGCCGGGCAGCGGCACCGCGGCCAGCGCGGGATCGGCGGCCCGGCGCAGCCAGTCACCCTTGCCCGCCTCGGTGCCGACCGAGAGCAGGCCGACCCGGGGCTCGGCGACGCCGTGCGCCACGGCGGCGTAGGCCGCGCCGAGGACGGCGTGCCGGGCGAGGGTGGCCGGGCGGGGCTCCAGGGCGCCGCCGACGTCCAGCAGCACCACCGGGCCGGCGACCGCGGGCAGGGTGGCCACCAGAGCCGGCCGACGGACGTCGGACCAGCGCCCGAAGCCGAGCACGGCGGCGGTGACGGTGGCGCCGGTCGAACCGGCGGACACGAGCGCGTCCGCGAGCCCCTCGCGTACCGCGTGGACGGCGGCGCGGACGGTGCTGTGCTCGCGGGCGGCGGTGGGATGGTCGGCCATGCCGACCGCGGTCCGGACCGGCCGGACCGCGACCCGGGCGCGTTGCGCCGGATCGAGGGCGTCGATCAGCCCGCCGGCGACCTCGGTCGGACCGACGAGCAGCAGATGCAGGTCAGGGTCGGCGCGCACGGCCCGCAGAGCGCCGTCAACCACGACGGCGGGAGCGTCGTCCCCGCCGAGGAGGTCAACGGCGATCCGCGCGGTGCCCGGCTCCACCGGAACGCCGGCCGCTGCACGGCCGGCGGTGGAGGGAGCCGGGGCACCGGGCGATTGCCAGGGTGCGCGCGCCGCCCGACCCGCGGTCGGGGGCGTCACTCGGCGTCCAGGTCAGACCTCGAGAACCTGGCGGCCGTTGTAGGTGCCGCAGACGGAGCAGGCGGCGTGCGGCAGCTTCGCCGACTTGCACTGCGGGCAGGCCACGGTCGCGACCACGGCCGCCTTCCAGTTCGCCCGGCGGGACCGGGTGTTGCTGCGCGACATCTTGCGCTTCGGGACGGCCACGGTTCTTACTCCTCTTTACGGGTCAGTTGCGACAGGCCCGCCCAACGCGGGTCGATCTGCTGATGGCTGTGATCGGCCGGCAGATCGTCCCAGTGCACCCCGCATTCGGGGCACAACCCTGGGCAGTCCTCCCGGCAGAGCGGGTTGGTCGGCAGTGTGAGCACCACCGCGTCCCGCAGCGCCGGCTCCAGGTCGATCAGATCGTCCTGCATCCGGCCCACCTCGTCCTCGTCGGTCGTGGTGTCCGTGGTGCTGTTCTCGTACGCGTACAGCTCCTGGACGTTCACGACCACCGAGTCGTTGATCTCGCGCAGGCAACGGCCGCACTCGCCCTTGACGGGACCGGTGATGGTCCCGGAGACGAGCACGCCCTCGGACACCGACTCCAACCTCAGGTCGAGGTCGAGATCCGCGCCCTCCGGCACGCCGATCAACTCCACGCCGAGGTCCGCCGGTGCCGGCACGACCCGCTTGACGGTACGCAACGCACCAGGCCGACGCGGCAGGTCCCTCGTGTCGAGGACCAGCGGCGACCTGGGGTTGAGTGATGAAGGCGAGTGTTTGGGCATAGTTAGACTCCGGCCGGTGAGAGGCCGACAAAAAAGGTTACCTGGACGAGCACCCGACCGTCGAACCGGGGCGGGGCGCACCCCGCCTGTCGGCTGCCGGGGTGCCGCTCAGAAGGGTAGCGGGCGATCCGCCTCGTCCCCAGCGAAGGTGCCGATCTCCCGCAAAGCGTGCATCTTGTCCCGGCCGCGCTCTATCGAGGCGAGCGCCCGGGTGAGGAACTGCTCGAAGTTGGCCAGCGCGGTGTCGACGTAGTCGTCCACCTCGTCACGGAGGCGCTGGGCCTCGGCGCGGGCCTCGGCGATGATCCGGGCGCCCTCGTGCTCGGCGGAGACCGTGATCTCGTTCACCGAGACCAGGCGGGCGTGTTCCGCCTCACCCTCGCTGATGATCCGGTCGGCCTCCCGCTTGCCGGCCTCCATGATCTTGTCGCGCTCCTCCAGCAGCGCGGCGGCCCGGCGCAGGTCGGCGGGGAGTTCGGCGCGCAGCTCGTCGAGGGCGCCGATCATCTCGCCCCGGTCGACCATGCAGTTGTTGCGCGACATCGGGACGGAGCGGGCCTGCTCCACCATGGCGATCAGTTCGTCGATGCGATCGAGCGGGTCCACCGGTACCTCACTCCTGTCGTTCTTCGGCCGACCTACATGATGCGGGCTGCGGCCGGGTTCCCGCTCCACCAATGATGTCGTGCGCGGGCGACAGGTGGCCCATCCGCGCCGGGCCGGCGCGTCGCGCCGGGCGCCGGCGGTCGGGTCAGCCGGGCTGCCCCGGGGCCAGCCGGGCGCGCAGCTGCTCGCGGACCACGTCCGGCACGTGCGACGAGATGTCCCCGCCCCACTTGGCGACGTCCTTGACCAGACTCGAGGAGAGGAACGAGTAGAGCGGGTTGGTCGGCATGAAGAGCGTCTCCACGCCGGCCAGGCCGATGTTCATCTGGGCCATCTGCAGCTCGTAGTCGAAGTCGCTGACCGCCCGGAGGCCCTTGATCAGCACGCTCGCCTGCTGGGCCCGGCAGAAGTCCACCAGCAGCCCGCGGAACGACTCGACCCGCACGTTGTCGTACGAGGAGGTCACCTCGCGGAGCATGTCGATCCGCTCCTCGACGGTGAACAGGCCACGCTTCGACTGGTTCATCAGCACGCCGACGATCACCTCGTCGAAGAGCCGGCTGGCCCGGCCGATGATGTCGAGGTGTCCGTTGGTGACCGGATCGAAGGAGCCGGGACAGACCGCACGTCTCATGATCGGCGACCGTACCAAAGGGTGGTCTCGCCGTAACGGCGGCTGCGCTCGGACGTGATGCCCTCCACCCAGGTGACCGGTCCGGAACGGCTGGACCGCTCCACCACCACGAGGGCGTCCGCGGCCAGCCAGCCGCGTCGGCGAGCGCGGCCAGCATCGCGGTGATCTCCTCGTCGGGTACGGCGTACGGCGGGTCGGCGAAGACCACGTCGTACGGGTCACCGTCAGGGCCGGCCGCGAGCACGGTGGCGACCCGACCGGTGACCAGGCGGGCGGCCGGGGCGGCCCGCAGCGCGGCGACGTTCTCCCGGATCACCCGGGCGGCCCGGGGGTCGGACTCGACCAGCAGCACGTGCCGAGCGCCCCGGGACAGCGCCTCCAGCCCGACCGCGCCGGAGCCCGCGTAGAGGTCGGCGAAGCGGGCCCCGCCCAGGTCCACCTCCGCCTGCACCGCGCTGAACAGGGCCTCCCGGACCCGGTCGGAGGTGGGCCGGGTGCCGGCGCCGGGCGGCGCGGCGATGCGTCGGCCGCCGAGCGTCCCGGCCACGATCCGGGTCACCGTCTGCTCCTGCACATGGTGCTGACGCTACGCGACGGTCGATCGGGGCGAACCACCGAACGATCCCCGGCGGCGACGGGCGGCTGTCGTGATCCGCCCGACACGGAGAGTCCATCAATGATCTCGAATGGACAACATCATTGTTAATTGATCCCAGGGCCGTTCCCGATTCACGACTCATCGATAAAGTCGCCCGGCGTGCCGCGCTCCGCAACCGGCACGCAGCGCCGGGAGGGCGCCGGAACAGGTCGCGCCGGACGGCAGGTGGTGATCGTTCCGCCTCCCGGGACCACCCCCCGACATCCCTCGTCAGGAGAAGGCGTGAACCGTCTCAAATCCCCGTACCGCCATGTCATGGCGGTGACCGCAAGCACCCTGATCGGCATCGCCGGCGCCCTGACCCTGGTCAGCCCGGCCAGCGCGCACCACAGCGTGGTCAAGGTCACCGCAGAGTGCGACACCGCCGCCGGCGAGTGGGTCACGACCTGGACCGTCAACAACAACGCCCCCGAAGGCGTGCACAACTACCGGTTCGCCAAGGCCGAGGCCACCAGCGTGGTGAACGGGACAGCCACCCCGTTCACGTCGACGGCATCGCGGTGAGCGAGCCCGGTGTCTACCCGCACCCGGTGTCGACGCCCGTGGTCGGCAAGGCCCGCCTCTCGGGCGACGCCACCGAGGCCTCGCTGACCGTGAAGGCGCAGTGGGACAACGAGTGGAACGAGAAGGACGACAGCAGCGCGTCCATCAAGTTCAGCGAGAGCTGCGACAAGGTGGTGACCCCGCCGCCGGCTGCCGCCAACCCGAAGGCCACCGTGACCGCGGACTGCGACGGCGACGTCGCGGTGAAGCTGGAGAACGGCGCCGAGGCGACCAGGGACGCCGCGTTCACCGTCACCGGCACCGACGGCTTCACGAAGACCGCGACCGTCACGGCCGGCAAGGACACCACGATCACCGTGCCGGCCCGCAACGCCGCCAGGATCACGGTAACCGAGGCCGGGCAGAAGGCGCCCATCTTCGACGCCAAGCCCGCCACGGCCAAGGACTGCGTCGCGCCGGGTGAGCCGACCGGCAGCATCAAGATGACCTGCGATGCGCTGATCTTCCAGGTCGAGAACCCGAAGGACGGCAAGACCGTGACGGTCACGCTCACCCCGAACAAGGGCGACGCGCAGACGCTGGTCGTGAAGCCGGGCGAGACCAGGACCGCGACGTTCAAGGCCGTCGAGGGTCTGACCGTCACCCCCAGGGCCGACGGCCTGGACGACGTCACCGACCTCTGGCCCCCGAGGGAAGAGCTGGGTTCCGGCAATCGGCATCCGTCATCCGTGGTTACCTGACATCGGTCGCGCCCCACTTCACGAGCTGTTAACAGAAGTCCACTATCTGGGGGGGATTCAGTTGGCCAAACCATCATTCACCCGCCTCGCGGGGGCCACCATGCTGGCCGCCGTGATCAGTCTGGGCTTTGCCGCACCAGCGTCGGCTGGGGGTGGCACGACGATCAACATCGATCCGGCGGACACCGGCACGACGGCGGCCGCGTTCGGCACTCACGTGTGCGACCCGAACCTCGGTGGTGGCCCGTTCCAGGCCGAGGACGTTTGGGTCTTCGCCCTGCCGGCTGCGGCGCAGCAGGGCAGCTTCATCTCACTGACCATCGAGTTCGCCACGGAGGGTGGCCCCGTCACGGAGATCATCACGACCACGCCCGCCGCTGACCGTGCGATCGTCGGCGACAGGGCGTGGATCAGGACGCCAGCCGGCCTGTCGTCGACCGGCGAGCTGGTGAATCCGTTCGCCCTCACCAACGCCACGGCGTTGATCACCGGCACCGACGGAACATTCGACCTGGCGCAGACCTGCCCGGCGACCTGAGCTGGTCCATCCGTACGCAGGGGTGCTGCCCCGGCAGAGCCGGGTCTGCCGGGGCCCATGACTGGATCTGCCGCTGACCGGCACCCGAGCGAGAGTTCGGGTGCCGGCCAGGGACTGCCGTCAGGTCAATTCCTACCTCACCATCTCGCCCGACATCCGCAGGTCAGGCCGAGGGCATTCCTGGCTAACGATCTCGTGCGCAATGGGACGGTCGGTGGTGTCCATTCAACGTAGGTGATGATCTCCGGGTCGATCCGGTGGGCGCGTCGCGTGTTCATTCATCCCGCGCTCACCTGAATCTCCCGCCGTCATCTGCACCTGCTACGAACCGAACTGCGTGTGGTACCGCTGGCCGAGCGAGACGGCCTGCTGTATGCCCGTCGGGGTGGCCACCGGCGGCGGGCGGCTGGAACCGGGCGGCGTTGACGCTGCGGGTGACGCAACAGTCTGGATCATCGACGGCGCAGCCCTGCTCGGATATCCGCTTGTCGGCACCTCCGAACTTGTCGCACCTGTACGCGCATGGGGCGACGGATACCGGTAGTGACGGACGCGCCAGCGCCGCCGCGCGTTGCCTGCGGCAGATGCGGATGCCTTACCAGAGGCGTGCCAGAACCCGCGTCGGAATGGCCGTGAATGGCCGCTGAGGCTTGTAGAGCCGCCGAGGCCGTGCGGGCGGCGACCTATACGGCGCGCCGAGGCCGGCGAGCGGGCATGGGGTGTCGGGCGGTCAGCTGATCGTGATGGGCTGGCTTTCGGTGATCGGGCTGGCGAGGCCGGACGTGTTGACGGCTTGCACGCCGTAGATGTGGGTACCGGTGCCCGGGTTGCTGTCGACGTAGGTGTGTTGCGCGGGTGGGGTTCGTCCGACCGGTAGCCATTGGCCGTCCGGGTTGGCGCGCCGTAGGCATTGGTAATATGCGAGGTCTTCGCCGGTGGCCGGCCAGGTTAGACGGATCGTGGCGGCGTCGGTGACGGCCGTCAGCTGTGATGGCGCGAGTGGCGCGATTCGTGCCGCCTCCTGCGATGTGATACCGGCAGCGTTGGATGGCAGCGGTGGGGTCGCTGTGGGAGATTCCGAACCTGTGGCCGTGGCGGTGTTCGGCGGTGGCGGCGGTGTGCCGGTTGATGCGCACGCGGTCGCGGCGACGAGTACGGCGGCTACCAGGAGCAGTTGGCGGGTCATGTCGGCTGCCTCTTCGGTGTCCTGGCAGGGGCACCGTGTGGGCCCCTGCCAGGACGGGTTGGTCTACTTGAATTTGAAGTCGGCGGAGTGTTGGGTGCCGTCGTTGAAGGTCACGGTCAGGTGGTGGCAGGTGCCCGCCCACGACTTGGTGGTCTTCCACACGTAGGTGTACTGATCAGTGGCCGGGTCGTAGGTCAGTGTGGCATTCCCGGGGCTGACGGTCTGCTCGATGTCGTCAAGCGGGGCGCCGGAGTCGCAGGCCACCGGCTGAGAGGCGGGTGAGCCGGCGGCGAAGATGTCCAGGCCCTGGTCGCCGCCGAGGCTGAACTTGACCGGGATTGCGCTGCCGGCCTTCGCGAGGTTGGCAGTGGGCGGGTTGTCGACCGGGGAGAAGAAGCCGGTGAAGGTGTACCGCGACGTCGGCGGGCTCTTCTGCTCCTCCTCCGGTGTCATGGTCTCGTTGTTGTCGGTGATCATGGGCAGGTCCGGGGTGACCCCGGCCAGGCCGATCGCGCCGCCCTTGAGCTTCAGGTTGGCCCAGTCGTTGTAGCCGTTGAGCGTCCCGTTGGCGCCGTCATGGTTAATGTCGAACGACACGCCGGTCTCGGTGGAATTGCCGTTGCAGTTCCAGTCAATGGCACCGCCAGCGTTGTTGACCGCGACGTAGGCCCCCGGGGCGGGGGTCGGGCACCAGTGTCGGGTCCCGTAGCCGGCCGCCCCAATCCCCGCGGGCTCGTTCAGGCTGCTCTCGTTCAGGCTGCCCAGGGCGGAACGGGAGTAGTCGAAGGTGCCAGCGGCCCCACCCTTGATGACGCCGCTCATCTGGAAGCCGTAGCTCATGATGCTCAGGTAGTTCGGCTTGTAGTTGGTGTCGTCACCACCACCGTGGTGAAGCGAGAGGTTGTGGCCCAACTCGTGCATGAGCGTGCCGGCCTGCTCGCTGTCGCTGCCGGTACCTGCGGTGAACGAGCCGAGGCTGACGATCAGGTCGGAGGCGCCGATGCCCCGGGAGATGCCCGACGAGGTGGTCGAGTCGTAGTTGTGGGCGGCGACCACGTAGTGGAAGATCGGCGTACGCCCGGTCGGCGTGAAGTTGGCGTCCTTGAGCGTCTGGAATGCGCTCCAGTCGTAGCCGCCCCCGCCGGAGGTGCCCAGGTTGGCGACGTAGGCGAGCTGGTTGGCTTTGCTCATCGACCCCCACGTCGCGTTGGTCGCGTAGTTCATGATGCTCGACGAGCCCTCGTCGATGTGCAGGTTGATGCCCACTGATCCGGTCGGGCTGACGTACGGCGAGGCCGCGAACGCGTCGACGACCTTCTTGAGCGCGGCGGCGCTCAGCTTCTGGTTGTGGGTGGCGTCGGCCATCCAGTCGATCTGCAGGAAGATGTCCGGCTTGTTCTTGTCCGCGCCCATCGCTGGCAGGTCGGTGAACTGCGGCGCGAGTGGGCCGGCACCGTCTGGGTCGATGGTGATCCCGCTCGTCTCCCACTCGTCGAGCAGCCCGTCGCCGTCGCTGTCCACCCCGCCGCCGGTGGCGCAGGAGCCGGGCGGGATCTCGAACGCGATGGCCCGGCGCGGCTCGTATGCCTCCATCGACCACATCACCGTCTTCGGCGAGAACGTGACGCTGTCACATTCCAGGTCCTCGTCGCGTACCCCGCCGGCGCCGGTGGCGAAGTCGAAGGCGGGCGCGTGGGTGCTGCGCTGCACGACCCAGACGTGGTTGCAGCCGTCGGAGCCTTGGAACAGCAGCTGACCGCCGATGGCCAGGCCGCTGTTGTAGCAGCCGCTGCCGGACCAGCCGAAGCTGCCCAGGCTGGCGCCGGCGGTGGAGTAGTGGAAGATGGTCGTGGACGTGTCCGGGCTGATGAGCAGGCTGTCGTCCTGCGCGTCGTACGCCAGCCCGTCATCGAGCCCCTCGATGGCGCCGGCATCGGGCGCGTTGAACACCACCGCGCCGGTACCGGTCGCCGGGTCGATCAGCCGCACGTCGCCGTCGGCGCCCGCGCCGCCCCAGCCGGCCCAGATCTTTTTGCGATTGCCGTCCCAGGCCAGCGCGCCCAGCCCGCCCGCGACGGTGTAGGAGGCGAGCACCGCCCCGGTGATCGGATCCGCTTTGTACAGGTCCGGGCTGGACGCGTAGCAGCTGTACCACAGGTTCTTGCCGTCGAACGCGATGCCGACGCCGATGCCGCTGGAGCACGGCTGCGCGAAATTGGTCTGTTGAACCAAGTCCCCGTTCGCGGCGAACGCCGGTGATGGCCGAGCGGCCACCCCCAAGGCGAGCACCACGATGGCAGCTACCGTTGCGTGGAGCCATCGACGCCTGAATCTTCGTTGCATGCCACACCCCTTCCTTCACGTTCTGTGCTGACGAATTCGGCAACCGGTAATGAGCCGCCGCCGGCCATCACCCTTCGCTGGTGGGGCCATCACGGAGAATCACTGAGACCGTGATCCGACACTGGAACAAGCCAAAGGTCGCGGCTCACCCTCCACTGGTCCACGGCATTGCGATGAACCACCGTCGAAGGCACCCAGCCGTCGCCGGACACGGGCTGCCAGCATGTTGCGAACGCACATGCAGCCAGCGGCGGGACAGTTCGCCCGGGGCGGATCTACCGCCGCAGCCAGCCAAAATATCGGGCGCTTTCCCGCGGCCCAGGCCCCATGTGAGATCGCTCAAAGTGCTGCAGAGGGCAGGATTCGCGATCATAGACACGGAGATCTCGTTCGCCAACGGGCGGAATGCGGAGATCGAGGAAACGATCCTGCGCCTCGACGAGCCCGCTAAGACCGCGCCCTCCGATGTGTCGGGCGGAGAGTGGCAGACTTACTGATCTCGGCAGTTCAGGATGCCCGCTCGACTCAGAGGCTAGCTACCGAGCGTGATCGCCTCGGTCGGCGAGCACGCGCGGGTCGCGGCATGAGCGTGCAGCTATCAGCGTCGCCTCATAGCGCTGATCGGCGCACTCGTCAGACCTCGGTGGCGGCGGGTGGGATGCTCCACCGCAGTACGGCCTTGCTCGCCACGTGCTCCAGAGTCAGCGGGTACACCTGTCCAAACGACCTGCCTGCTCTGAATCGCTGAAGTTCACTCGGCGCCCAGCCGACACAAAGGACCGGGCAGCCGGCCACCTCGATCACTCCGGCGCCGAGGGGATCCTGCCAGCCCGCTCGCCATCCGAGATGGTGATGGCTGTGTAGGTCGACGGATGCCATATGCGCGAAATGACCCTGCGCGACCGCCCACCGGTTGATCGCCGCCGCCCTCTCGTGCGCGACTTCGACGGGTAAATCCAACCAGCCGTGCACGCGGTTGGCGTGGAACGCCGGAATAGGTTGCGCACCGAAGTGCGCCCAGGCCTCCTCATCGCCTTTGCCCCAGATTCGCAGGTCAGCTAACCCGTCAACAGTGCGTGCCGCCGGCAGGAAGCCAACCCATGAGTCAAGCGCAACCGCGTCACCGATGACCATCCCGGACGGGTCCACGGGCAGATCACCCAGCACCACCGGTTCCGCTTTGGCTGAAACCGCCGACCACGGCAGGTTCAGGTCGACGTCGAGCGTGGCTATGGTGTCGATTGCCTCGTACGTACCGGGCCGGGTCCGCGCAGACACCGTCAACGCTCCGGGTCCGGCCGGCACGGCGACCGCCTCGGCGAGCCAGTCCTGCAGGTGGGCGCCGCCCGTATCCGCCGCCCGCATCGCACGAACCGACAACGGCTCCCCAAGGTCGGCCCACTGATCGAGAAACCCGCCGCAGGCCAGCACGACAGTCCGCGACGGCGCCACCACCCGACCCAGTGCCACGGTCATCGACGCGGAATCGTCACTGCTGTTCATCGCTGCCGATCATCACACCCCATGGGCTTCTGGGGCATCCGCTCTCGGCAATACAGGATGTCCGCAGACGGACCGCCGCGAGCGCGCGACCAGCGGCAGATGTGGACGTCCAAGGGTCATATGTGGAGGATGTGGGCGACTAGTCACCGAACAATGTCCCGCGCATACTGCTTAGAGCCTGGTAAATAAGGGGTTCGGGGTGTCGGCGGATCGCGCAAGAGATTGATGATCGCGCTCGTTGCCGGCGTGGCGGCGTGACATGGTGAAGGGCCTTCGGTACGAGCAAAGGCGACTAAACCAGCACGACCGAAGGCCCAACCCTGTCTGTATACCTTGTCGCCGGCGTCGCCGCACCTACCACCCCGGCCACCGTTGACGATCACCTGCGCACCGCCCGGCCGCGGCACTATCCGTCCGACACCTCGGATGCCGAATGGCAGGTCCTGGCTCCGCACGTCCCGGCCGGGACCGGACGCGGACGGCCGATCACCTACCCCCGCCGCGACATCGTGGACGCGATCCGCTACCTCGACCGCACCGGCTGCCAGTGGAACGCGCTGCCCGCCGACTTCCCGCACCACAAGCTCGTCTACCACTACTTCACGACCTGGACCCGCGACGGAACCCTGAACCGCATGCACAACAGCCTGCGGGAACAGGTCCGCGAACAGGTCGAGGGTCGTAACCGGCAACCGACGGCTGCGCTGGTCGACTCCCAGTCGATACGGGGCGCGGAGACCGTCGGCCGGCCAGGGCGTGGCTTCGACGCGGGGAAGAAGGTCAACGGCCGGAAACGGCACATCGCCGTCGACACCTGCGGACTACTGCTCGCGATCCTGGTCACCGGCGCGAACGTGCAGGACCGCGACGCCGCCCGGCCGCTGCTGTGGGCGCTACGCGCCTGCTTTCCCACCATCGGCCTGACCTGGGCCGACAGCGGCTACGCCGGCCGGCTCGTCGGCTGGGCCGCCGCCCACCTCACCCTGACCGTGCAGATCGTCGCGAAGCTCG
>NZ_JAEVHJ010000062.1:0-26919 GCF_016802855.1 Micromonospora sp. ATA51
CCTGGTCGACCTGCGTACCCCGGCGCCCCGCCCGGCCGACGCGCCGGCCGCCGACTTCAGCGCCGCCCGGGCGTACCGGAACGTCGAGGTGATCGCGGCCCGGCCGCACGTCGCCGGCAGCCCGGCCAACGACCAGGTACGCGAGCACCTGGTCGGCGCGCTGCGCGGCCTGGGGCTGGAGACCGAGGTGCAGGACACCGTCGCTCGGGAGGCCGGCCAGCTCCAGCGGGGCAACGGCAACTACTCGATGGGCCGGGTCCGCAACGTGGTCGCCCGACTTCCCGGCACGGACCCGACCGGCAGAATATTCCTGGTCGCCCATTACGACTCGGTGCAGTCCGGGCCGGGCGGCAACGACGACGCCGCCGGCACCTCCACCATCCTGGAGGTGGCCCGCGCGCTGACCACCGGCCCCCGCCCCCGTAACGACATCGTCTTCGTGCTCACCGACGCCGAGGAGGCGTGCCTCTGCGGCGCGTCCGCCTTCGTCTCCAGCCACCCGCTGGCGAAGGACGGTGGGGTGGTGCTCAACCTCGAGGCGCGCGGCTCGACCGGGCCGGTCATCATGTTCGAGACGTCGCGGAACAACGCGAACCTGGTCGAGCTGTTCGGCCGGGCGGCGCCACATCCGGTGGGCACCTCGTTCGCGGTGGAAATCTACCGGCTGCTGCCGAACGACACCGACTTCACCCCGTTCCGCGACCAGCACGGCCTCGACGACCGCCCGCGCTTCATCGGGTTGAACTCGGCCTACATCGACGGCGGCGCGATCTACCACACGCCCTTGGACACCCCCGAGGTGATGGACCGGGGCAGCCTCCAGCAGCACGGCGACAACGCGCTCGGCCTGGCCCGGGCGTTGGGTCGGTCCGACCTGCCGACGCTCTGGTCCGGGGACGACGCCACCTACTTCCCGGTGCCGGGTGGGCTGGTCCGCTATCCGGGCTGGCTGACCTGGCCGCTGGCGCTGGCCGCGGTGATCGGCGTACTCGTGCTGGGTCTGTTCGCCCGGTCGCGGGGCCGGACCACCGGGCGCCGCCTGGTCGCCGGATTCGGCCTGGCGCTGGTCCCGATCGTTCTCGCCCCACTGGCCGCCCAGCTGTTCTGGGCGGCGGTCACGGCGATCCGCCCCGGCCACGCCGAGCTGCTCGACCCGTACCGGCCGACCTGGTACCGGCTCGCCGTGGTGGCGCTGGCCGCGACGGTGCTCCTCGGCTGGTACGCGCTGGTCCGGCGCTGGGCCGGGCCGATCGCGCTGGCGATCGGCGGGCTGGCCTGGCTGGCCCTGCTCGGGGTGCCCCTCGCCCTGTTCGCACCAGGTGGGTCGTACCTGGTCGTCCTGCCCGCCCTGGCCGGCGTCGTCGCCGGCTTCGTCGCGCTGAACACCCGGATCGACGGGCCGTGGCCGGTGGTCGCGGTGACCGCGGCTGCAGCGGTGGGCGTGGTCGTGCTGCTGCCCACCGTGGTGCTGCTCTTCCCCGCGCTGGGCATGGCGATGGGCGGGGTCGCCGCCCTCTTCGCGGTGCTGCTCGGCCTGGCCGCGCTCCCGGTGGTCGACCTGCTGCACCCGCAGGCCGGGGGGCAGCGTGGGATGCGCGCGCTCCGCGCCCGGAAGCTGGGCACGTTGCCCGTCTGCGCCGCCGCGCTCGCGGCGACGGTGTTCGCCGGGGTGGGGCTGGCCGTCGACCGCTTCGACGCCGCGCATCCCGCGCCGACCCACCTGATGTACGCCATGGACGTCGACACCCGGCAGGCGCGCTGGCTCAGTCACGAGGAGCACCCGCAGCCGTGGACCGCGCAGTACGTCGGCGGGGTGGAACGGGTCGGTGGCGAGTTCCCCGGCCTCGACGACGCGGAACTGCGCTCGGGGCCCGCGCAGCCGGCCGACCTGCCCGCTCCGAAGCTGGAGGTGCTGAGCGACACCGGCGACGGCGACGTGCGCCTGCTGCGGCTGCGGGTGACCCCTCAGCGTCAGGTGCGCCTGCTCACGGTGCACGTGGACGGAGATACCGCCGAGGTGCTGAGCGCCGCGGCGGAAGGCCGGATGAGCTCGTTCTCCGGGCCGTCGCCCAACCTGCCGTGGACCGCGGGGTTGACCTTCCACGCGCCCCCGCCACAGGGGATCGAGGTCACCCTGAAGCTGCTGCGCAAGGACCAGCGGGTCCGGGTCCGCGTCATGGACGTCAGTGACGGGTTGGACGGCCTGCCCGGCTTCCGCCCCCGGCCCGCCGGCGTCGGCGTGGCCGGCTCGCACAGCTCCGACATGCTCGCGGTCGCCCGCACCTACCCCCTCTAACCCCCACCCCCTCCTCGCGATCTTGCACTTGATGCCCGGGCCAAACGGGCGAACGCCGCAGAACGGGGACCCAAAGTGCAAGATCGCGGAAGGAACGCCTAGTCGACGGGGGCGACCGTGCACTCGGAACCGGCGGCTTCGACGTTCCACCGTCGCCCCAGCGCCGCTACGTGATGCAGGCGGATCCGTCCGAATTCGTCGGGGACGTGCGCGTCGGCGACGAGTTCGCCCTCCCGCGGTTCGAGGCCGAGCATCGTGCGCAAGAACAGCAGGGGCGCACCGCTCGCCCAGGCCTGCGGGTTGCAGGCGGTCGGGTACGGCACGGGCTGACGGCCGAAGGACCGGTCGTAGCCGGAGAACGCCTCGGGTAGCCGGTGCTCGGAGTGCCGGGACGCTTCCAGCATCGCCACCGCAATGCGGTTGGCCTCGTCGCGGTAACCGTAGCGGGCCAGCCCGGCGGCGATGATCGAGTTGTCGTGCGGCCAGACCGTGCCGACGTGATAGCCGATCGGGTTGTAGCCGACATCGGCGGTGGACAGGGTGCGTACCCCCCACCCGGAGAACATCTCGGGAGACATCAGGTGTCGCGCGAGTTGTCCGGCGCGTTCCTCGGGGACTATCCCACTCCAGAGCAGATGACCCATGTTGGAGGTCATCGAGTCGATCGCCCGTTTGTCGCCGTCGAGGCCGACGGCGTAGTAGCCGCCCCGCTCGGGGATCCAGTAGTCCCGGTTGAACTGTTCGCACAGCCGCGCGGCATCGGCGCGTAGTCGCTGGGCCATGGCCGGGTCCTGCCACGGTCCCTCGGCGAGCTCGGCCATGCGCAGTTTCGCGTCGTAGGTGTAGCCCTGCATCTCACAGGTGGCGATCGGTAGGACGGGTATCCGCCCGTCGGCGTACTGCACGCCGTCGGGGGAGTCCCGCCAGCACTGGTTGCCCAAGCCCTGCGTGGATCGGGTGGCGTACTCGACGTATCCGTCGCCATCGCGGTCGCCGTAACGGTCGGTCCACCGCAGCGCGGCCTCGGCGTTGCCGCGCAACCGGCGCACGAGGTCGGCGTCCCCGGTCCACCGCCAGTACTCCGAGAGCAGGATGAGCCAGAGCGCAGTGGTGTCGGCGCTGCCGTAGTACGGGTGGTAAGGCTTGAGGCCGAGCTGGGTCAGCTCACCCGAGCGGTACTCGTGGAAGATCTTGCCAGGTTCCTCGTCGGTGAAGTCGTTGAACCCTTTCGCCTGGTGCGCCGCCAGCACGATCAGGGCGCCGCGGGCGACATCAGGGCCGCAGGTCATGGTCTGGTAGGCGGTGATCACCGTGTCGCGACCGAAGGTGGTCAGGAACCACGGCAGGCCCGCGGCAAACAGGACGACCGGCTCGCCGGCGATGGTCTTCTCGATCCGCATGGACACCAGATCGACCGCCGACCTGTGGTAGACGTCGCGGAGCAGATCGACGTCCGCGTGCAGGTGCGGCTTCTCCGCAGCCCACCGGGTCGACGGGTCCTCCGGCCCGTGATCGAACGCCTCGCCGAACCCGCGGACCGCCGGTCGGTAGTCTTCCTCGCCGCAGCGCAGCGGAACCTGCAACTCGCAGGACCACTGCTGCCCCCGCTCGAGACACACATCCCACACCAGGGCGTCCCCGTCCACCAGGTCGGCCGGCGGGTCGGCCTCGACGCGTACCGACGCCGCAAAGCTGCCGTTGCGATACCCGAACCCGAGTGCCGAGCCGTCCAGCTCGTGCTGACGGACGATGTCCGTGGCACGGTCGCGGCCCGACTCCTTGATCTCGAACAGGTCGGCGAAATCCGTCCCGACCGCCACCCGCAGACGGATCGACACGGGCTCGACGCCGAAGTACCGCAGCTCGACGCGTTCGTAGAGGCCGTCGCCGACGAAGCGCTGCCGGCGTACACCCACCCGGTTGGCGGGCAGGTGGGGCAGGTCCGCGTTGGCCAGGAAGAACGCCGCCGAGTAGGCGTCGACGGTTCCCGAGGAGAGCACCAGCAGCGGCGCGTCGCCGATCGTCAGTTCCCACTGGTTGAGGAACCGGGTGTCGTCGTGCACCAGGCCGCCGATGGAGCCCCTCGGCACGTCTCCCCGGGCGTCGGAGAACATGAACGTGCGACCCTCCAGCACGCCGACCGCGTCCGGCCCCAACTCGGGCGGCAGGTCTCGGCAGGCGCCGCTGGACACCCCCGGCCCCGTCGGTGCGTCCGGCATCGGGTCGGCGGGCGTCGGCCGCCGTGATGTCGCGGTCACCCGAACCTCCTCACGTCGTCGGTCCGCCCATGCCGAGCGTCGCTCGCAGCGGAAGACCGCCGCCGAGCCGCGGTCAGGACCTGTCATTCCGAACCAGCATTCCCGGGCATACGCAGGTCATCCCATGGCGCTCCACTGCCATTGGACGGGTGTCCCTGGCCTTCCGACCGGCGAGGACCGAAACCGGCGACGGCCTGGAGACCGCATGATCATGGTTCAGCGGCCCTGTGAACGCCCCGAAGTGAAGGTCAGGGGCAGTGCGGTGACTATTTCCAGCGGAACTATCCGAGGGCCGATCAACCGATCCAGGTCAGCACCGCCACGGCGACCATTCCGAGTGCCAGAGCGCCGAAGACGACGACCAGCACCCGGCGACGCCATCCGCGCTGCGCCGGGTCGTGGACAAGGAGGGCTGGCCCGCGCCGGTCGGGGCGGCGGGCGATGGCGCTAGCCAGCCGCTCAAAATCCGCGACCTGGCCAGCGGCCGTCAAGCCAACCGTCTCCGGCACCTCGGGCAACGGCGGCGGGGCGGAGACGTCTTGTGTCTCGTACAGAGGCTCGATCCGCGGCGGCAGCCGGCGAAAGCGGTTGTTCACACGACCACAGTCGCAGGCGCCGCCAAGGCAAACCTCGCGGTCGAGATGGCGGCCGTACAGCAGGAAAGTGCAGCAGCACCGGACCATTGCAGGTCAGCAGCCCTGCCGGGGACTGCGTGGGAGGTCGGGAAGCCGGGACCCTTACTTCCAACGGAAATGCACGAATCGGGCCAGACCACGGCGTTGACCTGCGACGCAACACCGACCCAAGATCGCGGGAACAGATCGGGCACAGTTCGGCTCATGACCGGGTCGCCAGGCGAGGGTCAGCGCCGCATTCGTAGTCCGGCGGACAGGGCACCCCGCATGTCGACGTACTGGGCAATCTGCTGCTGGACGCGGGCCAGGTCAGCCCGGCGCTCCTCCGGCGCTCCGACGTCGGCTACAGCGGTGGCCAGGTCAACCACCCGGGCGGCAGGCTGGTACTGCATCCAGGTTGCGTGCACCTCGACGCCGCTCACCTCCCATCGGCCGGACGCCTTACGGGTGAAGGTGAATTCTGGCACCACCGCCTGCTGGGTGCTCTCCTCAGAGCCGTACGTGGTCAGGTTGCCGAGCCCGTACGCCACCCATTTCGTGCCGATCTTCTCAAACGGCTGTACCACGTGTACGTGGTGGCCCACGATGAGGTCGATGTCGGGCGAGGCGAGGAGATCCCGGGCGAGCTGGAGCTGCTCGTCGTTCGGTTTGTTCTGGTACTCCGTGCCCCAGTGCATCGACAGGATGACAATCTCCGCACCCAGGTCGCGGGCCCGCCGTGCCTCGGCGAGGATGGCGTTGCGGTCGGTGAGGTTCGCGACCCAGTCCTGGCCGGTAGGCCGAGGGATGCCATTGAAACCGAAGGTGTACGACAACTGGGCCACCTTCACCCCGGCCACGTCGAGGATGTTGGGCCGCGCTGCCTCCTGTGGGCTCCGCGCGGTCCCGGCATGGCGTAATCCGGCCTGGTCCAACTTGTCGAGGGTGCGGCGGATGCCTGGTACACCCGTGTCGAGGGAATGGTTGGACGCTGTCGAGCAGGTGTCGAAACCAGCCCATGCCGCGGCATCGGCCAGTTCCGGTGGCACGCTGAAGATCGGGTAACCGGTGAACGGGCCGGACGGCTCCGCCAGCGGGGTCTCCATGTGGCAGATCGCCAGGTCGGCCCGGCTCACCACCGGCCGTATCGCGGCCAGGACCTGGGTGAAATCGTGGCCGGCGCGGCCGGCGGCGCGGGCGTCGGTCGCGGCCTGCGCCGTCAACTCGGGATGCACCAAGAGATCACCGGCGGCGACGACGGTGATCTGGGATTTCGGCGCAGGCGACTGGCTGGCGGTCGAAGCTCGCCCGGGCCGCTTGGTGTCCGCGCGGCCGAGCGGGCCGCCACAGCCAGCCACGAGTACGACCGACAGAAGCAGGACAGACGACACTCTCCTCATATGAACTAGTTTCGTGTCGTCGGTCGAGGCCCGGGCGAGAAATCGGAAGATCTGCAACCCTCGGGTCACAAACCGGTCGGGTCACGGCAGGCCGGCTCATCACCGGGTCGCCACCTGCCGAGCGCCGGACTGCTGGCACAGGGCCCGCGTCGACCAGACTCCGCGTGCGATCGACCGCCTCCGCCACTCCCCCCGCGTATGTGTCCAGCGTGATGATCGGCGTGGCGTGCCCCAGCGCCATCTGAACCGTCTTCACGCTCGCCCCGCCGTGGATCAACAGGGTGGCGAAGTAGTGGCGCAGCCCGTGACAGCCGAACCCCTCCGGTACGCCGTCGACCGCTTCCACGGCTTTCTTCCATGGGTACGCCCACCCGGTTCGCTGGATCGGGTCGGGTCGCTGGGGCCAACAGTGGTCAAGTTCAGCGAGAAACGGGCAAGGCCCCCAACCTGCGTTTCCGCAGGTCAGAGGCCTTGCCGTTCCCTGGTGACGGGTAGAGGATTCTGTAGCTTTCGCGACGGATTTACAGTCCGCTGCCCGTAGACCTGGACCCCTCGTCGAACGAAGTCGCGTTGGTGTCTCGTAGGTCGTCGCTGTGGACGATGCCCAGTAGCTGGCCTTCCGGGTTAGTGACAATCGTGTAGGTCAGGTGGTGGTCGCGCATGTCGGATTCGATGTCGGCCAGGGCCTCGTGAGGGCGCAGCGTCAAAGGCCCCGGTTCCATCACTTCATGGGCTGGGGTGTCGGAGTCGGCAGCGAGGTCGGCGTGCCGAAGACGACCGAGCAGGGTGCGATCGGCGGTAAGGACGAGGGCGAACCCGTATGGAGAGGCGTCAACTCGGGCGCGGACGGTGGTGATGGTCTCGTCAGGCATGGCGGTGGGCACGTCGTGGCGCAGGCGGCTGCCGGCGGTGGGTGCGTCGGCCCGGGCGCCCTCGGTTGGCAGATTGTGCGCGAGCCAGTCGACCTTGCCGGCGGCATAGTCGTAGAGATCGGTGAACCCGAGGGCTTCGAGCCGGCACGCGGCTCGTGGGCTCATGTCTCAAAGGCCGTCCCAGCAGTAGACGACCACCGGGCGGATGCGGTCCAGGGCCGCGGTCGTCGCGGGGTTGAGGGTTTTGAGCGGAATGTTGACCGCGCCGGGTAGGTGCTGGTCGGCATACTCGGCGGTGGGCAGCACCTCAACGAGCTGGGCGCCGGTGCCCAGAAGCGAGCGCAGCCGCGGCAGGTCGATCCGGGCAACCATCAGCCGGCCCTCCCACCGGGTGGCTGGCGCTGCAGCGCGGCGAGGATCGAGGCGTCCGGAGGGGTGCCACGCAGCCCGTCGCCGGTGGGGTAGACCCGGCACAAGAGTCCGTACGTGTCGCGGGGCGCCGCCGTGGGATCGACGTCGATGCCGTTGACGCGAATGGTGGGCGAGCCGAGAAACCGCTCCGCCTTCGCCTCGGCATCCGAGTCGATACGCCGCACGGTGATGGGCAACTCGACGCCCGCCTCGGTGAGCAGGGCACGCACGTGTTGCAGACCTTCGTGGTTGGGACAGCCGTCGAAGTACAGGATCTCGATCACGAGACTATCGTCCGGCCTCGCCCGCAGTGTGCGACCACACCGCCTGGCGGCGCGTGGCGAGGGCCGCCGCGATCTCCTCCCAGCTCGACAAGGTCGAGGGCAAGCCCAGCGCGTGGGCGATCTCCGACCAGCTACGCCCGGCCCGGCGGGCTGCGCGCACGGACTCGCCGAATGCCTTGTCTACAGCGACCGTGGTACGGCAGGTAACCGTCAGCTCTGCCAGAGGATCGCGATTCCACATTCCGATCTTGCGCAGCCGTACCCGGTCGCCTCTGCCGCGAAGCCGTAACGCTGGCGAACCCACGTTGACGCACCTCCCTCGTTGCTTCGATGCCCATCTTCCAGCATCGACCCCCGGTCAAGAGCCTGCCGAGAGAATGTGAAGCGTGAGGGTACGACGGAGGCAAAGCTGGTACGGGAACTGCCCTCATCGCGGACAACACGATTGGCGGGAACTTGAGCCGCCAGAGCCATGTAGCGAGTGCCAGTACGAGATCGAGCACCAGTAGCTGATGCCCCCATCGCCGCATGCACCGCAATCGCCCCACCACCCCGGGCAGCCAAGTGAGCAGCCAACCCGGCGAGCATCAGCGGACGACCACGGACCCGGACATACCGTCTGGCATGAGGACCAGGCGGTAGACCAGCACCCCGGCACCGACTCGTAATGCGTAGGTCACGGAAGGAACCACTGAGCCCATGACTTCTCACTGCCTGCCTACGCGGTGCCCGGCGTCAAGCCCGTGGGCGGCACCGATGATCTGCGCAGCGTCGAGTACGCCGTCGACCAGCTGGCCGCCTTCCCACCGGTCGCCGCGGCGCTCGACCACACCCCAGACGTGCTGTCGGCGATCCGCTTGGAGGGCGAAATGCGGGACGAATTCTCCGCGACCCGCGCCGACCTCTGCGCGGAACTCTGGGTCGGCACCGGCGACGGCCTACGCTGGGAGTTGAGCTTCGGCGACGGCGTGAATTTCATCGTCCTCATCGGCAGCGAGTTCTTCCCCGAAGACCTGCTCGAGGAGGCGCTCGCCGCGCAGCCCAGCGTCGACTCCGTCTACCACTACGACCGCGAGGTCTTCCACGTTCGGATGGCCCGGATCCACCAGGCCGACGAGATGGCCGCCGCTGGCTCGACGCGATCGTCACCGCCCACCGCGAGTCCGCCCGCCGCCGCGGCATCGACTTGCCGTACTGACATCGTCAAGGCGGATCCCACTGTGACGATCACCAAATGCAGCGTGAAGGACGGCGGGCTCCTTCGGAACGCCGACATCGAGTACACGATCAAGAACAACACAGGATCGTCCAGTTCGTACTCGATCCGGTTTGACGTTCTGGACTCGTCGGGAACGAAGGTCGGCGACGGCACCGACTACATCAGCGACGTTGGCGGCGGGCAGACGGCCCGCGGCGACACGATGATTGTTCTCGATGCAGCGGGTGGGGTGAAGTGCGAGGTCGGTAACGTGAGCTGAACTCCGGACATGCGAAGCCCGGACCGTCGTGGTCCGGGTTCCGCTGTACCAGCTAGGCGGATTTGCGCAGACCACGGCAGACGACGGGGGACCCGGACCCCATGTCGAGCAGGACGGCCAAGCGGCGGGCCAGCGCCCCGACACCGACTCGTAACGGATAGGTCAGTGCAGGCCGCGCCGGGGGCGGCTTCTAGATCGGGATGATCGGACGCCGTCTTGCCTTCGTCTCACTTGTCGTCTCGTTCGTTAGCGTACGGGGGCGACCGTAAGACGAACGGCCGGCCGAGTTGGCCTAGGTGGCGAACCGGCCCGATCAAGCGCGTATGGCGCCGAGCAAACTTGGAAAGCGGGCTGGGGCCTACAGCTTGTCGTGCTCGGGGATCGTGTCGGTCTAGTCATCGGCGGTCTCGTTTCCGGTCTCGTTCGTTGGCGTTCGAAGGAGGCCGCGATCGGCTGCGGCAGTGGCTCGATGCAGGTCCTGAACCAATCGGTCCGCTGATGAACGAGCGAGCGCCGACCTCGAAAGCGTGGGACTGCCGGTCACGTCTGCCAGCGGCCGGCGGTCGCAGCCCGGCAACGGTCCGCTATTCGTGATGAGGGAACCCTCGCGGGTCGTGCTGCTGCCGGGGTGGGTAGAAGCGCCGGTGGACCGCCGGCACAAACAGCAGAATCAAGACCACGGCCGCCGCGCCCACAAGCAGAGGTGGCCCCAGCACGTCGACAATGCGGACCCAGGTTGGCGCCAAGGCATGCCGAGGCGTGTTCGGGTCGTCAGGGTTTCCGGTGAAGGAACCCCCGCCGTTGATGAACGTCAGGCCGCAGCAAAGAGCAAATGGAGCGGTCAGGACGCAGGTCGTCACATGTGCCCACGTCTCGCCGTGCACGAGCCCTGCCAGCGACAGGAGCAGGCCAGCCACGGCCAGTCCGGACAGAACCGAGGCCAGTTGGTCGACGACCTGGAGACCGAGGTCTGCAAGGCCGTTCCGGTTGGCTGCCTCCTCCGGCGGCACGTAGTACACGACGTCCCAATGCATGAGGTCGTAGATGATCGTTGCAGCGTTGAGCGTCAGGCCGAGCACCAGCAGACCGACCGCGACTGCCGGTGCGAGCACAGGCCATCGCGATATCGACGTCACGGCAAGCCTCGCCGGTAACAGGCTCTCCTGATGATCACTCGACGGACCATACACAAACCGACCGGTCGGCAGGGTACGTCGATCCGGCCGGCTGCGTAGGCTCGACAGCCTCATGATCATCGGGCACAGATCCGGCACAACCGAGCGCGAGTAACGGCGGAAGATGCCGGAAGCCGACGAAAGGCGTTTCCGCAGCTCAGGAGCTACCTCGGCGGTAGCGCGCAAGGTCGGGTAGCCGGGACTCCTACTTCCAACGGAAGTGGACGAAGAGGCGGCCGAAGTTCTTCGAGTCCTTCTCGACGCGGTGGTAGAGCTGCTTGACGTCCTTCTGGTCCAGGAAGCGCAGCACCCGCTTCTTGAGCTGGCCGGAGCCCTTGCCGGGGATGATCTCCACGAGGGTGGCCTTCTTCGCGACCGCCTCGTCCATGATCCCGCGCAGCGCGCGGTCGATGTCCTGGCCCTTGTTGAAGATGTCGTGGAGATCGAGCTTGAGCTTCACTCCGCAATCGTAGGCGCGGCGGACACGCAACAGGGCAGCCACCAGGGCTGCCCCGTCCGTACGCGTGTGCCGTCAGCGGCCGCCGCTGACCCGACTCTCCACCCGGCGCAGCGCCGTCGTGTAGTCGGTGTTGGTCGAGTACATGGCCGCCGCGATGCGCAGGTGCCGCAGCGCGTCGGCGTACCGGTTCATCCGCTCCAGCGTGCGGCCCAGCACGTGGTGCGCGTAGTGGTCGCTCGGGTCCCGGTCGACCAGCTCGCGCAGGTGCTCCTCGGCCCGGTTGAGCTGGGCGACCGGAAGTACGCCCGGGCCAGCAGCTGCCGCACCGAGGAGTTGCCGGGTTCCGCCTCGACGATCGGCTCGAGCAGCCGCGCCGCCCCGGCCGGGTCACCCGTTTCGAAGAACATGGTCGCCCGCCGGTAGTCCGCCAGAAGATCCATTCGTCCCACCTCCTCGTGTCGCGCCGCCCTTTGTCCGACGCTGACACAACACCGGCCGTACCGCGAGTGTTCCGTTCGCGGAAGTTGCGTCAGGGCGTCGGGTCGTACCGGTCGCCCATCAGGTCCCAGGCCCGGACACCGCCCACGATTCCGGCCGTGTTCGGGACGACCACCACGTCATCGCCCATCCGGACCAGTTGTTCCGGGCGGATCAGGCGCGAGTTCCCCCCGCCCAGGTAGAGCCGGTCCCAGCGGAACACCGGGCGCAGGCCGTCGACCACCTGCCGGATCCGGCGGGACCAGAACGCGTCGCCGAGCCGGCGGCGCTCCGGCTCACCCACGTACGTGTCGTAGGTGGTGCCCCAGCGCACCGGGGCGTGCGACAGCTCCAGGTGCGGGGCGAGCACCCCGCCGTCGAAGAGGGCGCTGCCCAGCCCGGTGCCGAGGGTCAGCACCAGCTCGCAGCCGGTCCCGGCGACCACGCCCGCGCCGTGCACCTCGGCGTCGTTGAGCGCCAGCGCCGGGATCCCGAACGCCTCGGCGAGCGCCGTGCGCACGTCGTAGCCGGACCACTCGGCGACCAGGTCCGGGTCGACCTTGCTGCGCGGCCCGGACCGGGTCACGTAGTGCGGGGTGGCCACCACCACGCCGTGGCGGATCATCCCCGGCATGCCGACGGTCACCCGGTCCGCCGCGGGCAGCCGGGTGCCCAGGTCCAGCAGGGTCTTGACGAACAGCGACGGCGGCAACGGGTACGGCGTGGGCACCCGCAGCGGCCGGGCGCGCATCGTCCCGGCGGCGTCCAGCACCGATGCCTTGATCCCGCCCCCGCCACAGTCGATCGCCAGAGTGGTCACCACGCCCGTGAGTCTTCCTCAGCCCGGTCGCCGGCGGAGCGCGGGTCATCGGATCGGCCGCCGGCCGCCACCCCGGTAGGCTCGACCTCCTCATGAGCGCCACGTTGATCGTCAAGGACCTCGCTGCCGGGCACGGTGACCGGCTGCTCTTCTCCGACCTGGAACTGGTGGTCGCCCCCGGCGACGTGGTCGGGCTGGTCGGGGTGAACGGGGCGGGCAAGTCGACCCTGCTGCGTACCCTCGCCGGGCTGCAGCCGGTGGAGCTGGGCAGCGTCTCGCTGAACCCGCCCAGCGCCACCGTCGGCTACCTGCCGCAGGAGCCGGAGCGCCGGCCGGGCGAGACCGTCCGCGACTTCCTGGCCCGGCGCACCGGCGTCACCGCCGCGCAGGTGGCGCTCGACGCCGCCACCGAGGCGCTCACCGCCGGCGCGGACGGCGCCGACGACGCGTACGCGGAGGCCCTGGAGCGCTGGCTCGGCCTGGGCGGCGCGGACCTGGAGGAACGCGCGGAGCAGGTCGCCGCGGAGCTGGGGCTGACCGTGGACCTGGAGCACCCGATGACCGGTCTCTCCGGCGGGCAGGCGGCCCGGGCCGGGCTGGCCTCCCTGCTGCTCAGCCGGTACGACGTCTTCCTGCTCGACGAGCCCACCAACGACCTCGACCTGGCCGGGCTGGACCGGCTGGAGCGGTTCGTCGGCGGGCTGCGCGCGGGCACCGTGCTGGTCAGCCACGACCGCGAGTTCCTGACCCGGACGGTGACCCGGGTGCTCGAACTGGACCTGGTCCAGCAGCAGGTCCGGCACTACGGCGGGGGCTACGCGGCGTACCTGGAGGAGCGGGAGGTGGCCCGCCGGCACGCCCGCGCCGACTACGAGGAGTACGCCGACACCCGGGCCGCGCTGGAGGCCCGGGCCCGCACCCAGCGGGCCTGGATGGAGAAGGGCGTGAAGAACGCCCGGCGCAAGGCCACCGACAACGACAAGATCGGCCGCAAGTTCCGCGCCGAGGCGACCGAGAAGCAGGCGGCGAAGGCCAAGCAGACCGAGCGGCTGATCGAGCGGCTGGAGGCGGTCGAGGAGCCCCGCAAGGAGTGGGACCTGCGGATGGAGATCGCCGCCGCGCCCCGCGCCGGCGCCGTCGTGGCCGCGCTGCGCGGAGCCGTGGTACGCCGGGGCGGCTTCACCCTCGGCCCGGTGGACCTCCAGATCGACTGGGCGGACCGGGTGGCGATCACCGGGGCGAACGGCTCCGGCAAGAGCACGCTGCTCGCCGCGCTGCTGGGCCGGCTGCCGCTCGACGAGGGGCACGCCGCGCTCGGTCCCGGGGTGGTGGTCGGCGAGGTCGACCAGGCGCGTGGGCTCTTCCTGGGCGACCAGCCCCTGCTGGACGCCTTCGGCGCCGCCGTACCGGAGCTGACGCCCGCGGAGGTGCGGACGCTGCTGGCCAAGTTCGGCCTGCGCGCGGCGCACGTGCTGCGCCCGGCGGCGACCCTCTCCCCGGGCGAGCGGACCCGCGCGGCGCTGGCCCTGCTGCAGGGGCGCGGGGTCAACCTGCTGGTGCTGGACGAGCCGACGAACCACCTGGACCTGCCGGCGATCGAGCAGTTGGAGTCGGCGCTGGAGAACTACCCCGGCACCCTGCTGCTGGTCACCCACGACCGGCGGATGCTGGACGCGGTGAGCGTCAACCGACGGCTGCGGGTGGACGCCGGACGGATCGCCGAGGATTGATCCGTGCCGGCGGGCGCGCGCGGGGTGACAATGACGCCATGCTCAAGTGGGAGTACGCGCTGCTGGTCCGCCGCCGCCAGGCGGCCACCACCGACATCGGGTGGGAGGTCGTCTTCATCTGGTACGGCCCGGACGGCTCCATGGTCGACGTCACCCCGTACGGCGACACCGCGCTGGCCCACCTGAACCGGGCCGGTGACCAGGGCTGGGAGCTGGTCGCAATGAGCGAGGACCCGTCCCTGCCCGGCAACAACGAGCTGCATCGTTACCACCTGAAGCGGCCCCGGACGACCACTCCGCCGCCCCGGCAGCGGATCCGCGGCGCGGGCCGGGCCGCCCGCCGGACGATCTCCGGCTGACCTGTGCCGCCCCGGCGCAGCCCGGCCGGACCATGCTCGCCTGGGCCTGGGCCTGGGCCTGGGCCTGAGCCTGAGCCTGGGCGGTCCGGCGTGTCCCGCCGCGGCGGGCAGTTACCCGGCGAGCGATATACCTGAGAGTCATAAATATGCCTGACCGGCATATCGCTCACCGGAGAGGTCGCCGCTGGGGCAACCCGGTAAGCCGATTCGTTGGCGCCGAGAGCAGCGTCGTCCGCGTGCGACGAGCCGGCATGGGCCGTGGGATCGGCGGCGTTCGGCGGGGCGAATCTGCATGATCGAGGCATAACGGGCGGGGATGCGGGTAACGGGCGGCCCGGAGGTGCTCATGGTCGCGATGGCCCAGTCCGCGCCCTCGGCCGAGCGGCTGCGGACGGTCGACGGATTCCTCACCGAGGCGTGGGCGGATCTGGCCCGGCACGACGACCGGCTCCGTCCGCTGGCGGTCGAGGTGCGCTTCGACCGGGGCGTCGCGCACCTGACCGGCGAGGTCGCCGACCCGGCCGAGCTGCGGCTGGTCCGCGACCTGGTCGGCCGGCTCGCCGGGGTGCTCGGCGTCTGGTGCAAGGTACGCGTGGCCGGCCGCGCCCCGGTGGTGGTGGACCTGGGCTGCGGGGCGACCAAGCAGTGGCCGGGCAACCTGGGGTTGGACATCTACCCCGCGCCCGGGGTGAACGCGGTGGCCGACCTCTCCGGTTCGCTGCCGCTGGCCGACGACTCGGTGGACGTCTTCTTCGCGGTGCACATCCTGGAGCACCTGATCGACTTCCTGCCGCTGCTGGACGAGTGCCACCGGGTGCTCCGGCCGGGCGGCGTGCTGCACGTGATGAGCCCGTGGTGGCGGCACGTGAACGCGGTCGCCGACCCGACCCACGTCCGGCTGCTGGACGTGCAGACCATCAAGGGCATCTGCGGTCAGCGCCCGCCGGGCACCCCGCGCTGGTATCCGCTGCACTCCGGCTGCGACGGCGCCTCGATCTTCGCCGACCTGACCCCGCTGGGCCCGGACGACCCGGCGCCCGCCAAGACCCACCTGGCCCGCTTCTTCGACTGACCGCCGACCCTCGGAGGATCGGTCTCAGGGGCGGCCGGTGGTGCTCTCGCGGGTGGCCAGCCGGTGGGGGGCGGTGAGTTCCCGGGGCGGCGCCTCCCGGTCGCCGTCGAGGCGACCGGCCAGCAGCTCCACCGCGAGCCGGGCGATGCGTTCCTTGTCCGGGGCGACGGTGGTGAGGGTGGGGATGGAGAACCGGCCGTCCTCGATGTCGTCGAAGCCGGCCACCGCTACGTCGTCGGGCACCCGCAGCCCCGCCTCGTGCAGGGCGCGCAGGGCGCCGAGGGCGAGGGTGTCGTTGAAGCAGAAGACGGCGTCGGGGCGTACGCCGGAGGAGAGCAGCTCCCGCATGGCGGCGGCGCCGTCCGCGCGGTGCCAGGCCGGTGCGGGCGCCACCAGCTTCTCGTCGTACCCGATGCCGGCCTCGGCCAGGGCCGCGGTGTAGCCGGCCAGGCGGAGCCGGGCGCTGACCCCCTCCGGGGTGCGCTGCGAGCCGATGGCGGCGATCCGGCGCCGGCCGAGCCCGATCAGGTGGGCGGTGACCTCCCGCGCGGCGGCCACGTTGTCGACCACGACGTGGTCGGCCGGGCCGTGGTCGACCCGCTCGCCGAGCAGCACCATCGGCATGCCGTCGAGGCCGGTGAGGTCGTCGGCGGTGAGTGCCAGCGGGCTGAAGATCAGGCCGTCGATCATGTGGTCGCCGATCCCGCTGGCGACCTTGCGCTCCTGCTCCGGGCCGCCCCCGGTCTGGTCGATCAGCACCGTCCAGCCGTGCTCGGCGGCGGCGGAGACGACGTGCCGGGCCAGTTCGGCGAAGTACGGGATGTCCAGCTCCGGGACGGCCAGCGCGATCACTCCGGTCCGCCCCTTGCGCAGGTTGCGCGCGGACAGGTTGGGTCGGTAGTTGAGTTCGGCGATCGCCTCCTCGACCCGGGCCCGGGTGTCCGGGCGGACGTGCAGGTAGCCGTTGACCACGTTGGAGACCGTCTTCACCGACACGCCGGCTCGCTCGGCGACGTCCTTGAGCCTGTGCCGCACTGCCAACCCTCCCGGTGTCGGGTACTGCCGGCACTGTACCGCGTCCAGACCCCTTTACAACGTTGCTTACAACGTTGTAGAAACCTGTGGTACGGAGTGACCGCGGTCACCCGGGCACCGGTAACGAGGAAAGGTGGCACCCCTTGCGGAGCGCACAGCTGACGATCGACCCGGCCTTCTCGATCGGACCGGCCGACCGCCGGCTCTTCGGTTCCTTCGTCGAGCACATGGGGCGCTGCGTGTACGGCGGAATCTACGAGCCGGGGCACTCCACCGCCGACTCCCGCGGCCTCCGCGGCGACGTGCTCCAGCTCACCCGCGAGCTGGGCGTCTCGGTGGTCCGCTACCCCGGCGGCAACTTCGTCTCCGGCTATCGCTGGGAGGACGGCGTCGGCCCGGTCGGCGACCGGCCCCGCCGACTGGACCTGGCCTGGAAGACGATCGAGACCAACGCGTTCGGGCTCGACGAGTTCATGACCTGGGCTACCGAGGCCGGCGTGGAGCCGATGATGGCGGTCAACCTCGGCACCCGGGGCGTCCAGGAGGCCTGCGACCTGCTGGAGTACACCAACCACCCGGGCGGTACGCAGCTGTCCGACCTGCGCCGCAAGCACGGCGCCGAGGAGCCGTACGGGGTGCGGCTCTGGTGCCTGGGCAACGAACTAGACGCCCGTGGCAGGTCGGCCACAAGACCGCCGACGAGTACGGCCGGCTGGCCGCCGAGACCGCCCGGGCCATGAAGATGATCGACCCGTCGATCAGCCTGGTGGCCTGCGGCAGCTCCAACCGGACGATGTCCACCTTCGCCTCCTGGGAGGCGACCGTGCTGGAGCACACCTACGAGCACGTCGACTACATCTCCGCCCACACCTACTACGACCCGTCCGACGGTGACCGGGCCAGCATCCTGGCCTCCGCGGTCGACATGGACAACTTCATCACCGACGTGGTCGCCACCGCCGACCACGTGGCCGCCCGGCAGCGGCACAAGCGGAAGCTCAAGATCTCCTTCGACGAGTGGAACGTCTGGTACCAGTCCCGCCTCCAGGCCGACCTGGACCGGCGCGGCTGGGTCGAGGCACCGGCGCTGATCGAGGACGACTTCACCGCCGTCGACGCGGTGGTGGTCGGCGACCTGCTGATCACCCTGCTCCGGCACGCCGACCGGGTCGGGGTGGCCTGCCAGGCCCAGCTCGCCAACGTCATCGCCCCGATCCGCACCCGCACCGGCGGTCCCGCCTGGCGGCAGAGCATCTTCCACCCGTTCGCCCTCACCGCCCGGTACGCCCGGGGCACCGTGCTGCGTACCGAACCGGTCTCCCCCCGCTACGAGACCAAGAAGTACGGCGACGTGCCGGTGCTGGACACCGTCGCCGTGCACGACGAGGAGACCGGCGGCCTGGCCGTCTTCGCGGTCAACCGGGGCGACGCGGACCTCCCGCTCGACCTCGACCTGCGCGGCCTGCCCGGCCTGCGCCCCGAGCAGCACCTCACCCTCGCCGCCGGTTCCGCGCCGGCGGCCACGAACACCGAGGCCGAGCCCGAGCGGGTGACGCCTCGGGAGCTCACCACCCCCACCTCCGACGGCGGCCGGTGCACCGTTGCGCTGCCCGCCTGCTCCTGGAACCTGCTGCGCTTCGCCCCTCAGCCCTGACCAGGCAATACTTCATCCCGTCCCCCAAGGAGTACCGCATGATCACCAACGAGATGAGCCGGCGCCGCCTGCTCGGCCTCGGCGTCGGCCTCGGCGCCGCGGCCACGCTGACCCTGGCCGGCTGCGGCGGTGGCAGCAGCACCGGCGGTTCGACCGCCGCCGGGAACGGCGGCAAGGACTACACCGGCCCGAAGGTCGACCTGAAGCTGTGGAACGGGTTCACCGGCGGCGACGGCGACATCTTCAAGAAGCTGGTCGAGCAGTTCAACACCGAGCACCAGAACGTCGCGGTCAGCGTCGTCACGTACGAGTGGCAGGACTACTACAGCAAGCTGCCGGGGGCCGTCTCCAGCGGCAACGGCCCGGACATCGCGGTCATGCACATGGACCAGCTCGCCACCTTCGCCGCCCGCGGCGTGATCACCGAACTGGACGACGTGGCCAAGGCGCTGGAGCTGAGCGAGGGCGACTTCGCCCCCACGGTGTGGAAGGGCGGCCTGTACCACGACAAGCGGTACGGCATCCCGCTGGACATGCACCCCCTCGGCTTCTACTACAACAAGGGCGTCATGCAGAAGGCCGGCCTCGACCCGAACAAGCCGCCGGCCACGAAGGACGAGTACACCGCCGCGCTGGCCGAGCTGAAGAAGTCCGGCGTACAGGGCTTCTGGGTGAGCCCGTTCCAGTTCACCGGCGGGATGACCTTCTACTCGCTGTTGCACCAGTGGGGCGGCACGCTCTTCGACGGCGAGGTCGCGAAGGCCACCTTCAACTCCGACCCGGCGGTCGAGGCGTGCACCTGGCTGGTCGACATGATCAAGCAGGGGTACTCGCCGGCCAACGTCGGCCAGGACGCCGACTACCTCGCCTTCAAGAGCGGGAAGAACGCGTTCAACTTCAACGGCATCTGGCAAATCAACGACCTGAAGAAGACCCCGACCGTGCAGTGGGGCGTGGCTCCGCTGCCGCAGATCGGCAGCCAGCCGGCGGCCTGGGCCAACTCGCACAACTTCACCATCGTCAAGCAGCGCAGCGCGGACAACAACAAGGTCGCCGGGGCGAAGGTGTTCATCAACTGGCTCAGCCAGCACTCGCTGGACTGGGCCAAGGGCGGCCAGGTGCCGGCCCGCAAGGCGGTCCGGGAGAGCGCCGAGTTCAAGGCCCTGACCGAGGTCAACGCGCTCGCCCCGGAGCTGGAGTACGCGGCCTTCCCGCCGGCCACCCCGGGCCTCGGCGAGGTGATGACCACCTTCTACAACGCCTTCAACGAGGCGGCGCTGGGCAAGAAGTCGCCGAAGCAGGCGCTGGACGACGGGGTGGCCAAGGCGAACAAGCAGCTCGAGGACAACCGCAAGAAGTACGGGAGCTGATCCGCCGTGGCGGACGTGATCGAGGTCGGGGCGGCGCGCGGTGACGCGCCGCCCCCGGCGGGCGGCCGGCTCCGCCGGCGGGGCGCCACCGAGCGGGGGCACCGGGCCACCCCGTACCTCTTCCTCGCGCCGTACCTGGTCCTGTTCGGCGTCTTCGGGCTGGCGCCGATCCTCTTCGGGGTGTGGATCAGCCTGCACCAGTGGGACCTCCAGCTGCCGAACCGGCCGTTCATCGGGCTGGGCAACTACCGCGACCTGTTCTCCAGCGACTCGGCGATCTACGGGGACTGGTGGTCCAGCGTCCGGGCCACCGCGATCTTCACCGTCCTGTCGGTGCCGCTGCTGGTGGTCGTACCGCTGGGGTTGGCGCTGCTGCTGAACCGGTCGTTCCCCGGACGGACGTTCTTCCGGGCGGCGTTCTTCGCCCCGTACGTGCTGGGCGTCGCGGTGATCGGCCTGCTCTGGCGCTTCCTGCTCGACGCGAACCTGGGCCTGGTCAACCGGCTGCTCGGGGCGGTCGGCCTGCCCTCGGACACCCCGTGGGTGACGGACGTGCCGTGGGCCTGGGTGTCGCTGGTGGGGGTGACGGTCTGGTGGACCTGCGGCTTCAACGCGGTGATCTACCTGGCCGGCCTCCAGGACATCCCGGCGGAGCTGTACGAGGCGGGGCGGGTCGACGGCGCGAACGGCTGGGACCGGTTCCGGCACGTCACGCTCCCCGGCCTGCGCCCGGTGCTGCTCTTCGTGCTGACCACCACGATCCTCGCCTCGGCGAACGTCTTCGGGCAGGCGTTCCTGATCACCCAGGGCGCGCCGGGCGAGCAGACCCGGACGGTGGTCTGGCGGATCGTGGACGAGGGGCTGCGCGACTACGACGCGGGCCGGGCGGCCGCGATGAGTGTGCTCTTCGCGCTGATGCTGGCGGTGGTCAGCATTGTCAACTTCCGGCTGTTCCGGTACCGGGAAGACTGAGGGGGCGACGATGACGAGTCTGCGCCGCGGCGTGCGCTACGCCGTGCTGCTGCTGATCACCGCGGTCTTCGTGACCCCGGTGGTCTGGATGCTGCTCACCTCGCTGAAGACGTACGCCGACGCGCAGCAGGACCCGCCGAGCTGGCTGCCGAACCCGTTCTCCACGTACGGCTACGACGCGATCATCAACAACACCGCGAACCCGGTGCTGCGCTGGTTCGTCAACAGCATGCTGGCGGCCACCCTGCACACGCTGCTGGTGCTGGTCACCGCGTCGATGGCCGCGTACGCCCTGGCCCGGCTGCGGTTCCACGGCCGGCGGCTGAGCTTCGCGCTGATCGTGGGCACGCTGTTCCTGCCGCCCACCTCGCTGATCATCCCGAACTTCGTGATCGCCGAGCGGCTGGGCTGGATCGACACGCTGACCGTGGTGGTGGTGCCGGGGGCGGCGAGCGCGTTCGGGGTGTTCTTCCTGCGGCAGTTCTTCCTCTCCATCCCCCGGGAGCTGGAGGAGGCCGCGGTGCTGGACGGCGCGAACCACTGGCAGGTCTTCACCCGGGTGCTGCTGCCGCTGTCGAAGCCGGCGCTGGCGACCCTGGCGGTGCTGTCGTTCCTGACCAACTGGAACGACTTCCTCTGGCCGGTCTACGTGCTGTTCAGCCCGGAGCGGCTGACCCTGCCGGCGGGCCTGGGCCTGCTCCAGGGCGCCTACGTGACCGACTATCCGGTGATCATGGCCGGGGCGATGCTGGCCAGCGTGCCGGTGCTGATTCTCTTCGTGCTCGCGCAGCGCCACGTCATCCAGGGCGTCTCCCGCAGCGGCCTGAAGGGATGATCTCCGGCAGGAGCCGGCGACGCGGCGCGGCGGCCCTGGCCGCCGCGCTGCTCGTCGCCGGTTGCGGCAGCACACCAGCCCCTTCGGGTACAGGAGACCAGACGCGCATGTTCACCAACCCGGTGGTCCGGACCGACGCCCCCGATCCGCAGGCGATCCGGGTGGCCGACACCTGGTACCTGTTCCACACCAACAGCGGCGGCCGGAACGTCCCGGTGCTCACCTCCCCCGACCTGGTCGAGTGGAGCGAGGCCGGGGACGCCCTGCCGGAGCTGCCCGGCTGGGCCGACGCCGGGAAGACCTGGGCGCCCGAGGTGATCCAGCTCGCCCCCGACCGGTTCGTGCTCTACTACACCGTCGCCGACCGGGCGTCGCGCCGGCAGTGCGTCGGCCGGGCGGTCGCGGACCGGCCGCTGGGGCCGTACCGGGACGACTCGACCGCCGCGCTGGTCTGCCAGGCGGAGCTGGGCGGGTCTATCGACGCCAGCCCGTACCGGGACGCCGACGGCAGCCTGTGGCTGCTGTGGAAGAACGACGGCAACGCGATCGGGGTGGACACCTGGCTCTGGTCGCAGCGGCTGAGCGCCGACGGGCTGCGCCTGGTCGGCGAGCCGGCGAAGCTGCTCAAGCAGACGGAGCCGTGGGAGGGCACCCTGATCGAGGGGCCGTTCTTCCATCGGCACGACGGGCAGCTGTACCTCTTCTTCGCCGCCAACGCCTACGACAGGGACACGTACGCCGAGGGCTACGCGGTCTGCGACTCGCCGACCGGCTCGTGCGTGAAGGCGCCCGAGAACCCCATCCTGAAGACCAACGCGGTCGCCTCCGGCCCCGGCCACGCCTCGATCGTGGCGAAGGACGGCCGGACCTGGCTGCTCTACCACGCCTGGCCGCCCGGCCAGGAGGGCAGCACCGACCCCGGCCGCCAGGTCTGGCTCGACGAGGTGGTCTGGGAGAACGGCAAGCCGGTCGTCAAGGGCCCCACCGCCGCCCCTCAGCCGAGGCCCTGACCGGGACCTCAATCCCACAGCTCACAAGACGGCGCGCTCGGGAGGAGACTGGGCGGCCTCGCGCCGGGCCAGCCGGTTGCGCCGGTGGCCGTAGCCGAAGTAGATGATCCCGCCGAGCAGCATCCAGGCCAGGAACCGGAGCCAGGTCTCCACCGACAGGTTGAGCATCAGGTAGAGGCAGGCCAGCGCCGAGACGATCACCGGGGAGAACGGCACCTTGAACGGCCGCTCCAGGTCGGGGCGCTTGCGGCGCAGGATCGGCACGGCGACGGAGACCAGCACGAACGCGCAGAGCGCGCCGATGCTGACCAGGTCGGCCAGGGCGGAGAGCGGGAGGAACCCGGCGAGCAGCGCCACCCCGAGGGTCATTATCGCCGAGATCCGGTACGGGGTGCCCCAGCGCGGGTGCACCTTGGCGATCGAGGGCGGGATCAGCCCGTCCCGCGCGATGGCGAAGCCGATCCGGCCCATGGCCACCAGGTCGACCAGGATGACGCTGGTCAGTCCGGCGATAGCGGCGATGGAGACTCCGATGGCCGCCCAGCCGGCGCCGACGGCCTCGAAGGCCGAGGCGATCGGCGCGCCCTCGTCGATCTCGGTGTAGCGGACCATGCCGACCAGGACCAGCGAGACGCCGATGTACAGCACGGTGGAGATCAGCAGCGTGCCGAGCAGGCCCAGGGGCAGGTCCCGGCGCGGCTTCCTCGTCTCCTCGCCGAGGTTCGCCACCGCCTCGAAGCCGGTGTACGCGAAGAAGACCACCGCGGCGGCGGTGAGCACCCCGGCGAAGCCGAAGACCGACGGCTCCAGCCCGAAGAGGGCCTGGGTGACCGGTTGCCGGATGCCGTCCTCGCCGCTGCCGGCGGGCTCGGCGGTGGGGATGAACGGGCTGAGGTTGGCCGCCTTCACGAAGAACAGCCCGGCGACCACGATGAAGACGCAGATGGCGACCTTGACCAGCACCAGCAGGTTGGTCACCCGGGCGGACTCGCGGATGCCGACGATGCCGACGACGCCGAGGATCAGCACGATGGCGATGGCGCCGAGGTTGACGATGCTGCCCTCCTCGGCGAACCAGGCGCTGGGCAGGTCGAACAGCTCGGCGAGATAGCCGGACCAGCCTCTGGACACCACCGCCGAGCCGAGCGCGAACTCCAGCAGCAGGTCCCAGCCGATGATCCAGGCGACGATCTCGCCCATCGTCGCGTACGCGTAGGTGTAGGCGCTGCCGGCGGTCGGCACGCTGGACGCCAGCTCGGCGTAGCAGAGCGCGGCGAGCAGGGCGACCACGCCCGCGACGGCGAACGACACCACCACCCCGGGCCGGCGTGGTTCTTCGCCTCGATGCCGGTCAGCGTGAAGATGCCGGTGCCGATCACGATGCCGATGCCGAAGCCCATCAGGTCGACGGCGCCGAGCCGGCGGCGCAGCCCGAGCTTCCCGCCGGTGCCGTCGGCGTCCGCCTGGGCCAGCACGTCCTTGATCGGTTTGGTGCGCAGCACGGACACCCGATCACCCCTCCCCACCGTGCGACCACCACCGTGGCGGCCGGTGACCGGCCAAGCTACCCAGCTCGCCGCGCGCCGAACCATGACGGTGCGTGTCGGGAAGACCACGTTCGGCGGTGTGGGCCGGCTCACGGGTCGCACGTTCGGCCCGACCTGCGCGTCGATCCGTCCGGAGGTCTTGCGCCGTCCGGGGAATGGTGAAAGTTTCCTACCGACGACAGATAAAGTGCGGCGCTTCTTGCCGGATGCGCCCGGCGTCCGTCGTCGACCGACATCTGCCCCGGGAGCCCAAGAAGGGACGCACCGCATGAAGGCAACTCGGCTCAGAGCCGCCGGGCTGGCCGTGGCGCTGCTCGGCGCGCTCGTCGCCGCCACGCCCGCGAGCGCCGCGGAAAGCGACGCGGCGACCGACCCGTTGACCACCTGCACCACCGACCCGGCCACACCCAAGCGTCAGTTCCGGGCGATGTGGATCGCGTCGGTGACGAACATCGACTGGCCCAGCAAGGCGTCCCAGACCGCGCCCGACCAGGTCGCCAAGCAGAAGGCGGAGTACCTGGGCTGGCTCGACCTGGCCCAGAAGCTCAACCACAACGCCGTCGTGGTCCAGGTCCGCCCGACCGCCGACGCGTTCTGGCCGTCGCCGTACGAGCCCTGGTCGGAGTACCTGACCGGGGTGCGCGGCCAGGACCCGGGCTGGGACCCGCTGGCCTTCCTGGTGGCGGAGTCGCACAAGCGGAACCTGGAGTTCCACGCCTGGCTCAACCCGTACCGCGTCTCCATGCCGGCGCCCGGCGGGGCCGGCGCCGACCTGGCGAAGCTCGCACCGAACCACCCGGCCCGGCAGCACCCGGACTGGGTCTTCGCCTACCCGCCGGCCGGGGTGGCCGGCAGCCGGCTCTACTACAACCCCGGCATCCCCGAGGTCCGCGAGTTCGTCCAGACCGCGATGATGGACGCGGTCAACCGGTACGACATCGACGGCGTGCACTTCGACGACTACTTCTACCCCTACCCGAGCGGCACGTACCAGGTGCCGGACGACGCCACCTTCGCCCAGTACAACCGCGGCTTCACCGACCGGGCCGACTGGCGGCGGGACAACATCAACCTGCTGATCCAGGAGATGAACGCCAAGATCAAGGCGGCCAAGCCGTGGGTGAAGTTCGGCGTCAGCCCGTTCGGCATCTGGCGCAACAAGTCCGCCGACCCGAACGGCTCGGACACCACCGGGTCGCAGTCGTACGACATCATCTCCGCCGACACCCGCAAGTGGGTTAAGGAGGAGTGGATCGACTACGTGGTGCCGCAGCTCTACTGGTACATCGGCCAGTACCCGGCCGCCGACTACGCCCGGCTGGTGCCGTGGTGGGCGGAGACCGTGCGCGGCACCCGGGTGCAGCTCTACATCGGACAGGCCGACTACAAGAGCGGTGAGCCGGCGTACGGGCCGTTCTGGCAGAACCCACGGGAGCTGTCGGACCACCTGACGCTCAACCGGTCGTACCCGGAGGTGCTCGGCAACGTGCACTTCTCCGCGGTGCAGGTGCGGGCGAACCGGCTCGGGGCCACCGACATCTACGCCGCCGAGCACTACTCCCGCCCGGCGCTGGTGCCGGCCATGGCGCAGCTGCCGGCGCAGCCGCTGCTCGCCCCGGTGATCACCGCGCCGAGCGGCAGGCCGACGGGGTCCACCTCACCTGGCGGCAGCCGGCGGACGATGCCGGCCCGCTCGGCGCCGCCACCTCGTACGCGATCTACCGGTTCGACGGGACCGGCATCGCCGACCGCTGCGACTTCGCCGACGCGTCGCACCTGGTCGCCACCGTGCGGGGCGACGCGGGCGACGTGCAGTCCTGGGTGGACAGCACCGCCGAGGCGGGCCAGCGCTACACGTACCACGTGACCGCGCTGGACCGGATCTGGAACGAGGGGCCGGCCAGCCCGCCGCGCTTCGTACGCTGACCCGTCGGACGGAATGCCCCGGACGCCCCCGGCGTCCGGGGCATTGGTCTGTTTGGACGTATGTCACCAACAGTTCGCGCCGAGCATCGCGCGACGTTCCGCCGTCGATCGACACTGATCGACATCCGGTGACCCGCCGGTAACCGCCGTACCGCACACCCCGCGGAGGTAACCGTGTCCAGACGCCTCGCCACCGTCCTCATCTCCGGCACGTTCGCGCTGCTCACCGCGCTGGGCGTGGCCTCCCCCGCGTCCGCCGCGGTGAGCACCGAGCAGAAGCTCTCGGTGCTCTCCAGCTGGACCCAGACCAGCGCCACCAGCTACAACGCCTGGAACGCCGGCCGTCTGAACAAGGCCGCCTGGTCGGAGTACGCCTTCGACTGGTCGACCGACTACTGCTCCTCCAGCCCGGACAACCCGCTCGGCTTCAACTTCAGCCTCTCCTGCTACCGGCACGACTTCGGCTACCGCAACTACAAGGCGATGGGCCGGTTCTCCGCCAACAAGTCCCGCCTGGACAGCGCCTTCTACGCGGACCTGAAGCGGGTCTGCGCCACGTACAACGTCGTGGTCCGGCCGGCCTGCTACAGCCTGGCCTGGACCTACTACGAGGCGGTCAACGTCTTCGGCTCGGTCGCCGCCGTGCGGCAGTCCGACATCGACCGCGCCGCCCGGATGAAGGCCGACGCCGAACACCGCGCCGCCACCCGTTCCTGACCCGCCCACCCGCTCTTGTCGATCAAGAGGTTCGCGTCCGGGGTCGAACTGGCTTCCGACGCGAACCTCTTGACCAACGCAACCCTGCATCACCAGCTGGATCTGCCGGCGCAGCCGCCGCAGTGCCCCGCCGGAGAGCTTGGAGAT